>NZ_JBEZVK010000008.1:0-189164 GCF_040636955.1 Streptomyces sp. NPDC032472 | reverse complement strand
GGGGGGGTTATCAGCTTTTTGTGGGTCCCTTGGGGGGGGCGGGCCTCCCCCCCCGCTTGTGGGCGGCCTATGTTGCCCGCCCCGCGGTTCCGGGCCCCCACGACGGCGGAGATGACGATCAGCAGGGCGGGCAGCGCGAAGAGGATCAGCGCGCGGCGGCGGCCGAGCAGGGCGCGGTAGGTGAGCCGGGCCACGGTGGGGTTGTACACGGTTGCCAGCTCCTTCAGGCCGCGACGAGGTAGGAGAAGACCGACTCGAGGGACTCGTCCGAGGGCGAGACCGTCAGCAGGCGGATGCCGTGGGCACGGGCGACCTGCGGCAGCAGTTCGGTGAACCGCCCGAAGTCGACGGCCTGGATGCGCAGGGCTCCCTCCTGGACGTCGACCTCGATGCCGGCGGTGGACGGGTCGGCGATCAGGGCGGCGGCCAGTGCCCGGTCGTCGGAGGAGCGGACCAGGTAGCGGTGCGGGCGGTCCGTCATCAGGCGGCGGATCTTGCGGAAGTCGCCGGAGGCGGCGTGCCGGCCGGCGACGACCACCTCGATGTGGGAGGCGAGCTGTTCGACCTCCTCCAGGATGTGGGAGGAGAACAGGACGGTGCGCCCCTCGTCGCCCATGCGCCGCAGCAGGTCCATGAGCTGCATGCGCTGACGCGGGTCCATGCCGTTGAACGGCTCGTCCAGGAGCAGCACGGACGGGTCGTGGACCAGGGCGGAGGCCATCTTCACGCGCTGGCGCATGCCCTTGGAGTACGTGGCGATCTTGCGGTCCTGGGCGTACTCCATCTCGACGGTGGCCAGGGCGCGGCGGGCCGCGGCGTCGTCGAGGCCGTGGAGCTCGGCGTTGGCGACGACGAACTCGCGGCCGGTGAGGAAGTCGTACATGGCCTCGCGCTCAGGCACGACACCGATGTGCCGGTACACCTGCTCGTTGCCCCAGATGGGGACGCCGTCGAGGGTGACCGTGCCGGTCGAGGGGGAGAGGAAGCCGCCCATCATGTTGATGAGGGTGGACTTGCCGGCGCCGTTGGGACCCAGCAGACCGGTGACGCCGGGGCCGATCCGCATGGTCACGTCGTTGACGGCGACGACGTTGCCGAACCAGCGGCTGGTGTGGTCGATGTCGATGGTGGTCACAGCCCGGCCTTCCGGTAGCGGGCCATCAGGGCGGCGTAGGAGCCGGCGATGAGGCCGAGGATGACGAGCAGGTAGACGAAGCCGACACCGGTGGAGGGGCCCTCGCCGCCGGGGAAGGCGGAGGTGGCGCCGAGGAAGGCGGTCTGCATGCCGTCGATCAGGGTGATCGGGGAGAACAGGCCCATCCACTCGATCGGGCCGGTCGATTCCGCGCTGTAGGCGACGCCCTGGACCGCGCTGACGGCGCCGTAGGGGATCAGCAGCAGGGCGATGATGGCCGCGACGCCGAAGCCGCGGCGCGGGGTGAGCGCGGCCATGACCAGGCCGAGGCCGGCGAACAGGACGGAGAGCAACAGCACGGAGACCAGCCCCTGAGCGAACCCCTTGGTCTGGTCCGCGAAGTCGAACTTCGCCAGCAGCGAGCCGATCCACATGATCAGCAGCGGCGTGGCGGTGAGGATGAACAGGGCCGAGGCCATCGCCGCGTACTTGGCGAGGACGTAGTCGACCCGCTCGATGGGCCGCGAGAAGTACAGCGGCACGGTCTTGAAGCGCAGGTCCCGGGAGACCGATTGGGGTGCCTGGGAGGCGAGGTAGAGGCCGATGACCATCTGGGTGGTCAGGGCGTACGTCGTGTACTTGATCGGCAGGTCGGTGGAGCCGGGCACCGCGATGGCGATGGCGACGATGATCAGCGCCGGGACGCACATCACCGCGAACAGGATCATCGGCAGGACCTTGGACTTCGCGGACCGGCCGAGCCCGTAGGCGCCGCGCAGCGACTGCGAGTACAGCGAGGTGCGGGCGTAGGAGCGGCCGAGCCGGGCCCCGTCGTAGGACCGGTAGCCGATGTTGTGGATCTGAGTGGCCGTGGAGGTGTCAGGCGCCATCGGTGCCGGCTCCCTTCCGCTGGTCGTGGTCGCGGAAGACCTCCGCGATGTGGTGGCGCCGCTGTTCCATGCGGACCAGGCCGAGGCCGAGTGAGGCGACGGTGTCGCGGACGACGTCGTACGTGTTCTCGCCGGTGGCCTCGACGAGGAGGATGTGGCCGGCGCCGGGCAAGCCCTGCTCCTCGCCCGCGTGCAGTACGACGCCCGCGTCGGAGAGCGCCCGGCGCAGGGCGGCGGTGCCGTCCGGGTGGGCGTCGGAGTCGGTGACCTCGACCGCGAGGGTCGTGGTGGTCTGCGTGAAGTCGCTGGTGGAGCTGGAGCGCAGCAGCCTGCCGCCGTCGACCACCACGACGTGGTCGCAGGTCCGCTCCAGCTCGCCGAGGAGGTGGGAGGTGACCAGGACGGAGATGCCGAAGTCGGTGTGGACACGGCGGATCAGGCCGAGCATCTCGTCGCGGCCGACGGGGTCGAGGCCGTTGGTGGGTTCGTCGAGCAGGACCAGCTGGGGGTCGTGGACGAGCGCCTGGGCGAGCTTGACGCGCTGCTTCATGCCGGTGGAGTAGCCGCCGATGGGGCGGTAGCGCTCCTCGTACAGGCCGACGTGGCGCAGGGTGTCGGCGGTCCGCTCGCGGGCGGCGGTCGGCGGGAGGCCGGACATCCGCGCCATGTGCACGACGAACTCGGTGGCCGAGACGTCGGGGGGCAGGCAGTCGTGCTCGGGCATGTAGCCGACGCGCTCGCGGATGGCGCTGCCGTGGGTGGCGACGTCGAGTCCGAGTACGGCGGCGCGGCCCTCGGTGGCGGGGGACAGTCCCAGCAGGATCTTGATCAGCGTGGACTTGCCGGCTCCATTGGCGCCCACCAGACCGGTCACACCCGGTCCGATGTCCAGGGTGAGCCGGTCGATGGCGGTCACTCGGGGGTACCGCTTGCTCAGGCTTTCGGTCGCGATGACAGTCACGGCTTCGACGTTAGTGGCGCGTGCCGCCCGGATCGTCAGACCTGGAGCGCGATCCGGTATCAGCCTTCAGGCGTACGGACCCTGACGTGAGGCTGATGCGGACCGGACAACTTTGTCCACAGGCCGGTGCACGGCCCTTGACGTGATCTCCGGCCATTGTCACATTCATCAGTGTCAAGTTACGGGCGGTACGGCTCTAGGGACGGACGGCTGGCATGGCTGGGATGGCTGGGGACACCGCACAGCGCAGCGCACGGCTCACCGGGCGGCTCGCCGCCGATCTCCGCGGGTTCAGAGAGGTGCAGCGCCTCGCGTACGAGTGCGCGGAGACCGTCGCTGCGCAACTGCGGCCGGGGGTGACCGAGCGGGAGGCGGCGCGGATGCAGCGCGAGTGGCTGCGCGAGCGCGGCGTACGGGACTGGTTCCACCTGCCGTTCGCGTGGTTCGGGGACCGCACTGCCTTTGCGGGGTTCAGGATCCCGCTGCAGTTCTTCCCGACGAACCGGAAGCTGGAGCCGGGGATGCCGTTCATCCTCGACATGGCCCCGGTCCACCGGGGGTACGCGGCGGACATCGGGTACTCGGGCAGCCTCGGGCTCAATCCGGTCCAGGACCGGCTGATGTCCGACCTGCGCTTCCACCGCGAGCTGATCCTCCGCCAGGTCCGCGAGCGGCGCTCCCTGCGGGAGATCTACGAGAACGTCGAGCGGCTCATGGTCCGGCAGGGGTACGCCAACCGGCACCGCGCCTACCCCTTCGGCGTGATCGCCCACAAGATCGACCGGGTGAGGGAGCGGCGCTGGTCGCCGACCGCCTTCGGATTCGGGACGCAGTCCCTCAAGGGGCTGGCGAGCGACGCCCTGCACGGACACCGTGAGGGCTGGTCACCGCTGTGGAGCCCGTACCGCTTCTCCGACCACGCGCCGCAGCCCGGCCTGTGGGCGGTGGAGCCGCACCTGGGCTTCCGGGGAACCGGGGCGAAGTTCGAGGAGATCCTGGTGGTCACCGACTCCCGGGATCCCGAGGAGAGCGCGTTCTGGCTGGACGACGATCTGCCGCACGTGCGGCGCTGGGCCGAGGAGAAGGCAGCATGAACGGCATGGGCGAAACGGCCGGGACCACCGGCATCAACGCGGGCACCGGTATCAACGGCACCGAGCGGCCCGGCGGCCTCGCGGGGGCGCGCGAGCGCCGGGTGCGCACCGGCGGGGTCGAGCTGTGCGTCGTCGAACTCGGCGACGCAGACCGGCCGACGGTGGTGCTGGTGCACGGCTATCCGGACAGCAAGGAGGTCTGGACGGAGGTCGCCGAGCGGCTGGCCGGCCACTTCCACGTGGTGCTCTACGACGTGCGCGGGCACGGGCGCTCCACGGCGCCGGTGCCGCTGCGCGGCGGGTTCACCCTGGAGAAGCTGACCGACGACTTCCTGGCGGTGGCGGACGCGGTCAGCCCGGACCGGCCGGTGCACCTGGTCGGCCACGACTGGGGGTCCGTGCAGGGCTGGGAGTTCGCGACGGTCGCCCGCACCGAGGGCCGGATCGCCTCCTTCACCTCCATGTCGGGCCCCTCCCTGGACCACTTCGGGCACTGGATCAAGAAGCGCATGAGCCGGCCCACCCCGCGCCGGGCCGCGCAGCTGCTCGGCCAGGGCGCGAAGTCCTGGTACGTGTACGCGCTGCACACCCCCAAGCTGCCGGAGCTCGCCTGGCGCGGGCCGCTCGGCAAGCGGTGGCCCGGGATCCTGGAGCGGGTGGAGAAGTTCCCGGCCGGCTCCTACCCGACCCCTTCGCTGCCCTCGGACGCCGCGCACGGGGCCTGGCTCTACCGAGACAACGTCCGCTCCCGGATGCGCCGCCCGCGCGCCGACGCGTACGCCCACGTACCGGTCCAGCTGATCACGCCGACCCAGGACGCGTTCCTGTCCGAGCAGCTCTACGACGACGTGGAGCGGTGGGCCCCCGACCTGGTGCGGCGCACGCTGGCGGCCCGGCACTGGATCCCCCGGACCCGGCCGGACCAGCTGGCGTCGTGGATCACCGAGTTCGTCACCGCCCGGGAGGAGCCGGCCGCGCGTGCTCCGGAGCAGAAGGCCCCGGGGAAGTACGCCGACTGGTTCGGCGGCCGTCTGGTGCTGGTCACCGGAGCCGCGAGCGGCATCGGCCGGGCCACCGCCTTCGCCTTCGCGGAGGCCGGGGCACGGGTGGTGTGCGTGGACCGGGACGCGGAGGGCGCGGCCCGCACGGCCGACATGGCGCGGCTCATCGGGGCGCCCGGGGCCTGGGGCGAGTGCGTGGACGTCAGCGACGAGCAGGCGATGGAGAAGCTCGCCGCGAAGACCGCCGCCGAGTACGGCATCGTGGACGTGCTGGTCAACAATGCCGGGATCGGACTGTCGGGGCCGTTCCTGGAGACCACGTCGGAGGACTGGAAGAAGGTCCTCGACGTCAACCTGTGGGGCGTCATCCACGGCTGCCGGATCTTCGGCAAGCAGATGGCCGAGCGCGGCCAGGGCGGCCACATCGTCAACACCGCCTCGGCCGCCGCCTACCTGCCCTCCAAGAGCCTGCCCGCGTACGGCACCTCGAAGGCGGCGGTGCTGATGCTGTCGGAGTGCCTGCGCGCCGAACTCGCACCGCAGTCGATCGGGGTCTCGGCGATCTGCCCGGGCATCGTCAACACCAACATCACCGCCACCACCCGCTTCGCCGGGGCGGATGCGGCGGAGGAGAAGCGCCGCCAGGAGAAGGCGTCCCGGCTGTACGGGCTGCGCAACTTCCCGCCGGAGAAGGTCGCCGACGCGATCCTGCGCGCCGTCGTGCACAACGAGGCGGTGGTGCCGGTGACCCCGGAGTCCAAGGGTGCCCTGTGGATGTCGCGCTGGGCGCCGGGCCTGCTGCGCAGGCTGGCCAAGGCGGAAGCCGGGCTGTGAGCGGCACGGCCATACCCCCCTGTTTCCGGCGGTCGTACCATCCCTGGCAGGAGGGCCGATCCGCCATGTCGTAGGGAGCCGGGATTGTCCGATCAGGCAGTAGCCGAGTACCGGATCGAGGATCTGGCGCACCACAGCGGAGCCACGGTGCGCACGATCCGGGCGTACCAGGACCGTGGCCTGCTGCCGAAGCCGGAGCGGCGCGGCCGTTCGAACGTCTACCGCGACACGCACCTGGCGCGGCTGCGGCAGATCGCCGACCTGCTGGACCGCGGCTACACCCTGGCCTCCATCAAGGAGCTGCTGGAGGCCTGGGACGCGGGCCGCGGGCTCGGCGGTGTCCTGGGGCTGGTCGCCGAGGTGCACGGGCCGTGGACCGACGAGGAGGCCGCCCGGGTCAGCCGGGCCGAGCTGAACGAGCGGTTCGGCGGCACCTCGGACGACGCGGCGGTGGACGAGGCGTGCGAGCTGGGAGTGCTGGAGCGGATCCCGGGGCGCCCGGACGAGTTCCTCGTCCCCTCGCCGCAGGAGCTGGCGGTGGCCGCGGAGCTGTATGCGGCCGGGGTGCCGCTGACTGCGGTCACGGGGCACCTTCGGGAGCTGCGCGGGCAGGTGGAGCACATCGCCTCCAGGTTCCTGGACTTCACCACCGAGCACGTCTTCGCGCGCTACCTGGGGCAGGTGCCGCCGACGGATGCGGACGCGGCGGAGGCGGCGACGATGGTCCGGCGGCTGCGGCCGCTGGCCCAGCAGACGGTGGACGCCGAGCTGGCGCGGGCGATGCGGCTGTTCGCGACCCGGCACCTCCAGCGTCACCTGGGCGCGGCCGGGGCGTTCCAGCCGTCGGGGTCGGCGGCGGTGCCGCTGCCGGCCGGGACGGTCCGGGCGGTGCAGGACCTGGTCGGTGCCGAGCATGTGGGGGAGTTCGTCCGGGCCGCGACCGAACGCGAGCTGCAGGCCCGGACGATGAATGATCTGGCGCGCAGGGGAGGACGGTAGTCCACAGGGCGGATCACTCGTTTACCGTCAAAACCCACCCAACCGGCTGTGGACAAGCCGGGGATTCCTGTGGGCAACCCGGTGGGCGTCTCAGCTGGCGGTCTCATACGTGGGGCTGTCGCCGCTGGCGTGATCCACGGTGCTGATGGGCTGCGGGTCGATCGCAGTCCTCCGCCTGCCCCGACCGATGCGGCGGCTCATGCGGCGGCCGGCGCTGCGACCGGTGCCCCGGCCGGCGCCGCCGTAGAGGAGCGCGGCGAGGGCCAGGCCGAGAGCGCCACCGACGAGCTGCGCCGCAACGAAGCCGGGCAGCGACTGCGGGGCGATCCCGGTGAAGGAGTCGCTGAAGGCGCGCCCGATGGTGCCGGCCGGGTTCGCGAACGAGCCCGACGAGGTGAACCAGATCGCGCACGCGATGTACGCGGCCACGGCGGCCGGGATCAGCTTGGCCCGCCCGATGCGCTCCAGACCCTGGATGACGAGGACGAGCCCGGCGGTCGCGACGACCTCCCCGAGCAGCAGGTGGCTGCCGCCGCGGACCTGGGTGGAGAAGGCACCGGGGGTGTGGCCGAACATCACCTCGGCCAGGACCGCCCCGCCGATGGCCCCCGCGGTCTGGGCCACGGTGTAGACGAGCGCCTCACGGCCCGCGAGCCCGTCACCGCCGCGCCGGCGGGCCCACCAGGAGGTGAGCGTGACCACCGGGTTCAGGTGGGCCCCGGACAGCGGCCCGAACAGGGTGATGATCAGCCCGAGGCCCACGGCCGAGGCGAGCGAGTTCGCGACGAGGGCGACACCGGTGTCGCGGCTGAGTCCGGCGGCCTGGATCCCGGAGCCGATCACCACCATGAGGAGGCCGGCGGTGCCGACGAGCTCGGCACCCGCACGGCGTGGCAGGGAAGCACGGTTTGTCATGGGTTCTCCCCCTGGTAGACGTTTTATGGAAAATGTATTCCGCATCTTGAAAGAGAGATAGAGTGCGATCCGCCAGTCCGCGGCCACCCGAGACGGCCGAAAATCCCTGCGGCGCTCCCGTGCGACCCGGCAAGCTGGCGTCATGGACGAAAGACGCACCGTGAAGGTGTCCAAATACGTCTCGAAACACCTGCGCCACCAGCCCGAACGCATCGGACTGTCGCTCGACCCCCAGGGCTGGGTGGAGATCGACGACCTCCTGCGCGCCGCTGCCGACCACCGCTTCCCCATCAGCCGCGCCGAGCTCGACCACGTCGTCGCCTCCAACGACAAGCAGCGCTTCGCCGTCGAGGGCACCCGCATCCGCGCGAACCAGGGCCACACCGTCCCGGTGGACCTGGATCTTCCGGAGGCCGAGCCGCCCGCGTACCTCTACCACGGCACGGTCGCGAGGGCGCTCGACGCGATCCGCGCCGAGGGCCTGCGCCCCATGGCCCGCCACCACGTCCACCTGTCCCCCGACCGGGAGACCGCGACCCGCGTCGGAGCCCGGCGCGGCCGGCCGGTCGTGCTCGTCGTGGACGCCGCCGCCATGCGTGCGGCCGGACACGTGTTCCGGCTCAGCGCCAACGGGGTGTGGCTGGTGGACGCCGTGCCTCCGCAATTCCTGCGCCGGCCCTGACCCTGCCGGAATTTCCGCGGAGATTGTCGTATCGGCCCCCTAATCTGTTCCTCACTCCGGGATCCGTGAGGGGGGGTACCTCGCGATCGCCGAACCATTCACGCACGTACGCGAGGTGACACTCCATGACGTCCGCATCCACGTCGGCCTCCGGCGCCGAGTCCGGGTCCGAATCCGAGTCGGTCTCCCACTCCGGCTCCGCATCCACCGGGGAATCCTCGGCCAGCAACTTCCAAGTGGACCTGCGCGGTCTGGTCGACCTGCTCTCCCACCACCTCTACTCCAGCCCGCGCGTCTACGTCCGCGAGCTCCTGCAGAACGCGGTGGACGCGGTCACCGCCCGCCACGCCCTCGACCCCGAGGCGCAGATCCGCATCCGCCTGTCGGCGACCGCCGGCCGCGTCACCATCGAGGACAGCGGCATCGGCCTGACCGCCGCCGAGGCCCACTCCCTGCTCGCCACCATCGGCCGCAGCTCCAAGCGCGGCGGCGAGCACGGCCTGGAGACCACCCGCCGCGAGTTCCTCGGCCAGTTCGGCATCGGTCTGCTCGCCTGCTTCGTCGTGGCCCGCCAGATCCGCGTGGTCACCCGCTCCGCCCGCGACCCGCAGGCCGCCCCCGTCGAATGGCTCGCCACCGACGACGGCTCCTACACCGTCCGCGAACTGCCCGACGACGCCCGCCAGGAGCCCGGCACCACCGTCATCCTCGACGCCCGCCCGGGCGCCGAGGAGTGGATGGTCCCGGCCAAGGTCGAGCAGCTGGCCCGCGACTACGGCTCCCTCCTCCCGTACGACATCACCTTCGACGACGGCGAGGGCGGCGAGCCGCGCCCGGTCACCGACCGGCCCGCCGCGTGGGACCGCCCCTTCCCCACCCCGGCCGCGCGCCGCGTCGCCCTCGCCGGGCACTGCGCGCAGCTCTTCGGCTTCACCCCCCTCGACACCATCGACCTCGACCTGCCCGTCGCCGGCGTGCGCGGCGTCGCGTACGTCCTGCCCGAGCCGACCAGCCCCGCCCACCGGGCCGGGCACCGCGTCCACCTCAAGGGCATGCTGCTGACCGACCGGGCCGACAGCCTGCTGCCGGACTGGGCGTTCTTCGTCCGCGCCGTCATCGACACGGACACGCTGCGCCCCACCGCCTCCCGCGAGAACCTGTACGACGACGAGACCCTGGCCGCCGTACGCGAGGCCCTCGGCGGGCGGGTGCGCGCCTGGCTGGCCGAGCTCGCGGCGAGCGAACCGGAGCGGCTGGCCGCGTTCCTGAGCGTCCACCACCTCGGCGTGAAGTCGCTGGCCCGGCACGACACCGAGCTGCTCGGCCTGATGCTGCCATGGCTGCCCTTCGAGACCAGCGACGGTTCGATGAGCCTCCAGGAGTTCACGGCGGCGCACACCGAGATCCACTTCACCCGTACCGTCGAGGAGTTCCGCCAGATCGCCCCGATCGCGGCGGCGCACGGGCTCGGCGTCATCAACGCCGGATACACCTACGACGCGGACCTGCTCGCCCTGCTGCCGGCCGTCCGGCCGGACCTGAAGGTCACGGAGCTCGATGCAGGCGCCGTCACCGAGCGGCTCGACCCGGTCGCGACTGCGGCCGAACTGGCCCTCGCGTCCTTCCTGTCCACCGCCCGGACCCGCCTGGAGCCGCAGGGCTGCGACGTGGTGCTGCGCGCCTTCCAGCCCGTCTCCGTCCCCGCCCTCTACCTGGACGACCGCCAGGCCCGCCAGGAGCGCGACCGGACCGCCGCCCTGGACAGCGCCGACTCGCTGTGGACCGGCATCCTCGGCGCCCTGCGCGGCTCCGCGCCGCGGGCCCGGCTGGTGCTCAACCACAACAACCCGCTGATCCGCCGCATCGCGGCCCTGCCCGACGAGGCCCTGACCGGGACAGCCGTCGAATCGCTGTACGGGCAGGCGCTGCTGATGTCCCAGCGGCCGCTGCGCCCGGCCGACTCCACCCTGCTCAACCGGGCCTTCCTCGGGCTCCTGGAATGGGCGACCCACTCCACCGACGCCCGGGAGGGCCAGCAGTGACGATGATGACCCGCGAGGAGATCGACCGGAGGCTGGAGGAGAACCGGCAGGCGCCCAACGGAGCCGCCCGCAACGCCCACGCCGAGGCCCTGGTCGGCGCGGCGGAGGCCAGCGGGGACGCCGCCCTGTTCCGCAGGGCGCTGGACAACCTGATCACGGCGTACCTCTACAGCGCCGAGTCCTCGAAGATGCTGGTGCCCTTTGCCCGGCTGCTGCAGGAGTACGACAAGGACCCCGGCTCCTTCTCCCACTGGGACGCGCACTCGCTGTTCTGGCAGTTCAAGTGGGTGGGCACGGCCATCGGCGACTCCCCGGAGATCCCTCTGGAGTCCGCCGTCGGCTGGCTGGAGGAGATGGAGCGCCGCTACCGGCTCGCCGGCTACAGCGAGCGTCCGGTGCGCGAGGCCGAGATGTGGCTCGCGCACGCGACCGGCGACGACGAGCGGGCCGACCGGGCCCTGGGCGCCTGGCTGGCCGCCGAACGCGACGACATGAGCGACTGCCACGCCTGCGAGCTCAACAGCCAGGGCCAGTACGCCGTGCTGCGCGGCGACGACGCCCGCGCGATGGAGCACTGGCAGCCCGTCCTGGCGGGCGAGCGGACCTGCGCCGAGGAACCCCACCGGGTGCTGGCCACCTCGCTGCTGCCGCTGCTGCGGCTCGGCCGTCTCGACGAGGCGCGCTCCCACCACCTGCGCGGCTACCGTCTGGCCCGGGGCAACGAGAGCCTGCTGCCGTCGGTCGGCAAGCACATCGAGTTCTGCGCGCTCAGCGGCAACGAGTCGCGCGGCCTGGAGATCCTCGCCGAACACGCCGCCCATGTGGGCCCCCTCCCCAACGTCGACGACCGGATGGCCTTCCACGGCGGCATCCTCGTGCTGCTGCGCCGGCTGAAGGAGCTCGGGCACGGCGACAGCCCGGCCGTCGCGTACGAGGGCACGCCGCGGACGGTCTCCGAGTTGTACGACGTGCTGTACACGGGCTCGCTCGACATCGCCCGCCGGTTCGACGCGCGCAACGGCACCACCCGCGTCTCGGACCGCTTCCTCGCGCGGATCGGACGCGAGCCGCTGGCCGACGTGCTGCCGCTGGGGGTGCGCAGCGCGCCGCTGCCCGCGCAGGGCGCCGCTGCCGGACGGGCCGCGGGGGTGCCCGTACCGACCGCGGCTTCGGCTGCGGCACCGTCCGGCGCCCGGGGCGAGGGGCCGGGCTTCGCCGACCTGGTGGAGCGGGCGCGCCGGGCCCGCGACACGGGGCACCCGGCCGCGGACGGGCTCTGGGCGGAGGTGGCCGTACGCGCGGCCGCCCTTCCGGAGGGCGAGGTGGACCCGCTGCTCGCGGCCGATGTCGCCGACAGCCGGGCGCTGGCGGCCGCGCGCGGCGGGGCCGCGGATGCGGCCGAGCTGCTGGAGGCCGTCCGCGACGGCTACCGGGCCCTCGGGCGGGCCGAGCGGGCTGCGCTGGCGGAGCTGCGGCTGGCGAGCGCGGCCGCGCAGGCCGGGGCCGCGCCGGAGCGGATCCGGGAGCTTCTGGCGGTGGCCGTACGGGCTGCGGAGGCACTGGACGCCGGGGAGCCGCTGCGCGAGCGGCGGATCGCCCTGGCCGAACTGGCGTCGATGCGGGTGGAGTCGTACCTGCGCTCGCTGGAAGGCGGCGAAGGCCACGGGGACGGGGACGGGGACGGCGCGGACCACGAGCACGGCCACAGCGGGCTGGCGGCCGGGCTGACCGCCTTCGTCGCCGCGCGCGCCGAGGCGCTGCCCGACCTGGCCGCGGAAGCCGAGGAGATGCTCGGCCGCATCGCCCTGTCGCAGGGCGACCCCGAGCAGGCCGTCGAGCTGCTGGCCGCCGGCGCGCGGCGCGCAGTGGCGGCCGGCCGGCCCTGGCAGGCGGTGGAGCCCCTCGCCCTGCGGGCCGGTGTGCTGATGCAGCTGGGGCGGCCCGAGGAGGCCGAGGAAGCGGCGCGCGCCGGAGTGGAGCACGCCGACGAGGTCACCGACGCCGAGACGCAGGGCGCCGTACGGCTCACCCTTGCGGACATCCTGCTGAACCGGCCCGACGCGGCGGAGGAGGCGGCCGAGCACGCACTGACGGCAGCACACTGGTTCGACCTGGCCGGCTTGACGGCCGACGGCGGGGCGCAGGCACGGCTGGTCCTGGCCCGGGCGTACGCGCGGGCGGGCCGCACCGCCGATGCGGCGGAGGTGCTCCAGTCGACGCTGCCCGACCTGCTGGAGCACGGTGAGGGACAGGCCGTGGCCGCCCGGGAGTTCCTCGGCGACCTGCTGCGGCAGCTGAACGAACCGCGGGCGGCGGCGGAGCAGTTCCTGCTGGCGGCGGAGGTGGCCAAGGGCTGGGAGGACGCCCGGCCGCAGGCCGGCCTCGCGCACTCGGCGGCGGACCAGCTCTCCGAGGCCCGGCTCGACGAGGAGGCGGCCGCCGCCTTCGAACGGGCGCTGGAGCTGTACCGGGCGACGGGCGGTGCACCGGTCGCCGAGGTGCGGATCCTTCGCTCCCTGGCCTGGCTGGGTCTGCGCGGGGAGATCACCGACGTGCAGGTGGCACAGGCGCGGTCCCGGATGGCCGAGGCGGCCGCGGTGCTCGACGCCGCACTGGCCGCCGATCCGCAGGCTCCCGCGCTGCGCTACGAGCTCGCCCAGACCTGGCACCAGCTCGCCCAGGTGCTCGACCGGCGGGTGACCTCGTCCGAGGAGAGCGACGACGCGGAGGAGGCGCAGGCGGAGGAGGCGCTGTTGGAGGCGCTGCGCCTGGAGGAGATCGAGCTGGTGGAGCGGGCCGCCGCACTCTATGCCGAGCTGGGACCCGACCACCTGGGCGGCCGGCTGGAGTGCGTGCAGTTCGCCGCGTGGACCGAGCAGGAGCTGGGCCGCGACGAGGCCGGGGCGGCCCGGATGACGGCGCTGATCGAGGAGCTGCGGGCCCAGGGCGCCCCGACGGCCATGGTGGAGCGCGCGGAGTACACGCTCGGGCACCTGACCTCCTGAGGCACCCCGTGCGCGCCGGTGCCCCGGCCGCCTCGGCGGCCGGGGCACCGGCGCGTCAGCCCGCCAGCTGGGCCAGGCCCTCGGTGGCGATCTTCTCGAAGACGCCCTGGTCCGCGGCGAAGTCCGAGTCCGGGATCGGGGCGTGGATCACCAGCTCGGTGAAGCCGAGCTCCTGGTGGCGGCCTGCGAAGTCGACGAACGCGTCCACGGAGTCCAGCAGGGAGTTGCGCTCCGGGGTGAAGCCGGTCAGGAGGACCTTCTCCACCGACTCCGGGACCCGCCCGATCTCCGCACACGCCTTTCCCAGGCGGGTCAGCTGGCCGCGCAGGGCCTCGAGCGACTGCTCGGGGGTGCCCTCCTCGTACAGCTTCGGGTCACCGGTGGTCACCCAGGCCTGGCCGTGCGCCGCGGCCAGCTTCAGCCCGCGGGGGCCGGTCGCGGCGACCGCGAACGGCAGGCGGGGCCGCTGGACGCAGCCGGGGATGTTGCGGGCCTCGTCGGCGGCGTAGAACGTGCCGCGGGTACTCACCGCGGGCTCGGTCAGCAGCCGGTCCAACAACGGCAGGAACTCGGCGAAGCGGTCGGCGCGCTCACGCGGGGCCCAGGGGTCCTGTCCCAGTACGGTCGCGTCGAAGCCGTTGGTGCCGGCCCCGATGCCGAGGGTGATGCGCCCCCCGGAGATGTCGTCCAGCGTCATGAGCTCCTTGGCCAGGGTCACCGGGTGCCGGAAGTTCGGCGAGGTGACGAGGGTGCCGAGCCGCATCCCCTCGGTGGCCGCGGCCGCCGCGGTCAGGGTGGGAATCGCGCCAAACCACGGGAGGTCCCTGAACGCGCGCCAGGACAGGTGGTCGTAGCTGTAGGCCGTGTGGAACCCGAGCTCCTCGGCCCGCACCCACTGGTCACGGCCGCCCTCGCGCCATGGACGTACCGGGAGAATCACAGTGCTCAGACGCAAACTCATGTGTCGAGCCTACGGCCCCTGCCGATGTTTCACGTGAAACCTCGGCCCGCCCCGTTTCACGTGAAACATCGCCAACGGGCACCTCGGGCGACCAGGTCCGGCACCGGCGCGCCCTGGCCATGGGCGAAGATGGATCCGTGACCTCGGCTCCCCAGCGCCCGGACGGGCAAACCCCCACGCCCCGGCTCATCGCCACCGACCTCGACGGCACCCTGCTGCGCGACGACAAATCCGTCTCGCTGCGCACGGTCGCCGCCCTCGCCGCCGCCGAGGAGGCCGGGATCGAGGTCTTCTTCGTCACCGGCCGACCGGCCCGCTGGATGGACGTGGTCAGCGACCACGTCCACGGCCACGGCCTGGCGATCTGCGCGAACGGTGCGGCGGTCGTCGACCTCCATGCGGGCCGCGAGTTCGTCCAGGTCCGGGCCCTGCCCCGGGCCACCGCACTGACGGTCGTGGACACGCTGCGCGCCGCCGCCCCCGGCACGTCCTTCGCGGTCGAGATGACCACGGGCATCAACTACGAGCCGCTGTACCCGCCGTTCTTCCAGGACCCGGGTGCGCACGTCGCCACCGCGGAGCAGCTGCTGAAGGAAGCCGCAGGCGACAGCGCGGACACGGAAGAGGCCGCCGCCCCCGTCCTGAAGCTGCTGGCGCACCACTCCGAGCTGGCCCCCGACGAGTTCCTGGCACTGGCCCGCAAGGTTGCGGGCGGCTACGCGTCGATCACCCGCTCCAGCCCGACGGCCCTGCTGGAGATCAGCGAGCTGGGCGTGTCCAAGGCCAGCACGCTCGCGCTGTGCTGCGCGGAGCGCGGCATCTCCCCTGACGAGGTGGTCGCCTTCGGCGACATGCCGAACGACGTGGAGATGCTCCGCTGGGCCGGCACCTCGTACGCGATGGGCAACGCCCACCCGGATGTGATCGCGGCCGCGTCCGGCCGGACGGTCGCCAACAACGAGGACGGGGTCGCCATCGTCATCGAGCAGATCCTCGCGGACCGGACAGCGGCACAGAGCCGGCAGAGGCAGCAGGAGCCCGAGAAGCTTTAGGGCTGCAGCGGAGCCTGCCACACGAGGCTGGTCCCGCCGCCGTTCTCCCCGATGCCGGGGCCGTACGTACTGGTACCACCCAGCGACTCGGCCCGGCGGCGCAGGTTCCGCAGTCCGCTGCGGCGCCCGCCCTCGGTGATGCCCACTCCGTCGTCGGCCACCTCCAAGCGCACCCCGCGCCGGCCGTCCGGCAGGGTGGCGGTGCAGTCGAGGACCACCTCGATCCGCGAGGCATCCGCATGCCGGAATGCGTTGGAGAGGGCCTCGCGCAGCGCGGCGATCAGGTTCTTGCCCACGAGTTCGCCGACCACCGTGTCGATGGGGCCGAGGAAGCGGTGTGAGGGCTTGAAGCCCAGCGGGACGGCCGCCATGTTGATCTCCCGCAGCACCCGGGTGCGCAGCCCCGAGGGAGCCTCCGCCGGTCCCTGCTGGAGCGCGAAGATCGCGGTGCGGATCTCCTGGATCGTCACGTCCAGCTCGTCCACGGCCTTGCCGACGCCGTCGCGGACCTCGGGGACCATGGACCGCCGCGCCGCGCCTTCCAGCATCATCCCGGTGGCGAACAGCCGCTGGATGACCAGGTCGTGGAGGTCCCGGGCGATCCGGTCGCGGTCCTCGAACACGGCGAGTCGCTCCCGGTCGCGCTGGGCCTCGGCCATCATCAGCGCGAGGGCCGCCTGCGAGGCAAACTGCGTGGCCAGCGTCCGCTCGGCCTCGCTGAACGGGCGCCCGCCCCGGCCCCGGGGGGTGACCAGCGCGCCCAGCACCCGCCCGCCGCTGTGCAGGGGCAGCATCATGCAGGGCCCGTACCGGCTGGTCAGCCTGCTGACCGTGCGGGGGTCGGAGGCGGCGTCGTCGACGAAGACCGGCTCGCCCTCCAGCAGCTTCGCCACCACGGGGCTCTCGGCCGGGATCACCACCCCGAGCGAGGTGGCCGGGTCGTCGGCGGAGACGGCGACGATCTCCATCCCGCCCTCCTCGGCGGGCAGCATCACGATGCCGGCCGAGGAGTCGGCCAGACGCCGGGCCTGTTCCGCCACCACGGCGAGCGCATCGTCGGCGTCCCCGCCCGACAGCAGGGCGGTGGTGACGGCGACCGAGCCGTCGATCCACCGCTCGCGCTGCGTCGCGGCCTCATACAGCCGGGCGTTGCCGATGGCGATGCCCGCCTCGGTGGCCAGGACCCGGACCATGTGGACGTCGTAGTCGTTGAACTCGCCGCCGCCGTTCTTCTCGGCGAGGTACAGGTTGCCGAAGATCTCCCCCTGGACCCGGATCGGTACGCCGAGGAAGGTCTTCATCGGAGGGTGGTGCGGCGGGAAGCCGGCCGAGCGCGGATCCTTCGTCAGATCGGCCAGCCGTACGGTGCCCGCGTGCGAGATCAGCGCACCGAGCAGGCCGCGCTTGCCGTCCGGGCGGTGCCCGATCCTGCGGGCCACCTCGGAGCCGATGCCGAAGGTCACGAAGTCCGAGAGCCCGCGGCCCTCGGTGTCCACGACGCCGATCGCCGCGTACCGGGCCTCCGCGAGCTCGGCGGCGGTCTCGCAGATCCGGTCGAGCGTGGAGTGCAGTTCGAGGCCGGTGCCGACGGAGCGCATGGCCTCCAGCAGTTGCGGAACCCGGGCGGTGAGCTCGGTGGACAGTCCGTGCAGACTCCGCGTGGCGTGGGTGGCGGCCTCCATCGGATCCGGCGTCCCCGAGGCCGGATCCCGCGCCTCCGGCGGTTCCTGCGACTGCTGCAGCGACATGCCCTTGAGCCTAGTTAGTCCTATTTACCGGGGAAAGTCGGCCAGTGCCCCGTGCCGCAGCCCGTCCGCCGCACGCTCCCGGTCCAGGAGCCTGCGCAGCGGCCCCTCCTCGGCGGCCAGCTCCGCGTACGACCCGCGCTGGACGACCGCTCCGGCGTCCAGAACCAGGACCTCGTCGACGGCGTCCAGGCCGGCCAGCCGGTGCGTGATCAGCACCGTGGCGCGGCCCTCGGTGGCGGCCAGCAGATCCGCCGTCAGCGCGTCGGCGGTCGCCAGGTCGAGGTGTTCGGCCGGCTCGTCCAGGACGAGGACGGGGAAGTCGGCGAGCAGTGCGCGGGCCAGGGCCAGTCGCTGGCGCTGGCCGCCGGAGATCCGCTCGCCGTGTTCGCCGACGAGGGTGTCGAGCCCGTCCGGGAGGCCGTCGGCCCAGTCCAGCAGCCGGGCCGCGGCCAAGGCCCGGCGCAGCTCCTCCTCGCCCGCCCCGGGGCGTGCCAGGCGCAGGTTCTCCCGGATGGAACTGTCGAAGATGTGGGCGTCATGCGCGCAGAGGCCGACGATCCGGCGGACGTCGTCGCTGTCGAGCGTGCGCGCGTCGGTCCCGCCGAGGGTGTACGCGCCGTCGCCCGGGTCCAGGAACCGCAGCAGCACCTGGGCCAGGGTGGTCTTGCCCGCGCCCGAGGCTCCGACGACCGCGATGCGCCGTCCGGGCTCGAGGGTCAGGTCCAACCCGCGCAGGGCGTGGCGCTCCTGCCCGGGGTGGCGGGCGCTGAGCCCCGCCAGGCGCAGCGGGAACGGCGAGGCGGGCACCGGTGCGGCCCGCTCCGGCTCGGCGACCGGGGCCGGGGCGTCGATGACCTCGTACACCCGCTCGGCGCTGCGGCGCACCCGCCGGCGGAACAGGACGGCCTGCGACAGTCCGGACACCGCCTCGAAGGCGGCCAGCGGCGTCAGTACGGCCACCGCCATGGCCACCCCCGACAGCCGGCCGTCCTGCACGGCGCCGGCGGCGAAGAACGCGGCGGCCACCACGGTCAGCCCGGAGACGAGGGCGGTCAGTCCGCCGCCGAGCCCGGTGGCCGCGGCGCTGCGCGCGGCGATGGTGGTCAGGGTGTGGTCGCTGTCCCTCGCGGCCTCCTTGCGGCGCGCCAGCGCCCCGGCGACGGTGAGCTCGGCCGTCCCGGTGAGCAGGTCGGCCACCCGGGTGGCGAGCTCCCCCCGGGCGGGCGCCAGCCGGCGTTCGGCACGCCGGGCGCAGGCCCCGCTGACCGCGGGCACCGCGACTCCGGCGGCAAGCAGGCCGACGGCGAGAGCGGCCCCGGCCTCGGGCAGCAGCCAGGCGGTGAACGCGACCGATCCGGTGCCGACGAGGACCGCGGTGCCCACCGGCAGCAGCCAGCGCAGCCAGTAGTCCTGAAGGGCGTCGGCGTCAGCCACCAGCCGGGCCAGCAGATCCCCGCGCCGCTGGGCGCGCAGCCCGCCGGGCGCGATGCGCTCAAGCCGCCGGAATACGGAGACCCGCAGGTCGGCGAGCATCCGCAGGACGGCGTCGTGCGACACGAGGCGCTCGGCGTACCGGAACACGGCCCGCCCGAGACCGAACGTGCGGGTGGCCGTGACGGCCACCATCAGGTAGAGCACGGGGGGCTGCTGGGAGGCCCGCGAGATCAACCAGCCGGAGACCGCCATCAGTCCGACGCTGCACCCGACCGCCAGCGACCCGAGCAGCAGTCCGAGCCGGAACCGCCCCTGCCAGGCCTTCGCCACGGCCCGGACCCGCCGCAGCGGGTCCCGCCCGGCCGCACCGTAAGGCTCCACCTTTGCACGGGTGGGCGGCGCGACCGCCGCAGGCTCCCGGACCGAGGCGGCGTCCGCCGTGCCGGCTGCGCGCGCGGAGACGGGCCGGGCACGGTCCACGGGGGCGGCCTCCGCCTCCTCCGCGGTGATCGCGACCACCCGGTCCGCGACGGCGAGGAGCGCCGGCCGGTGGACGACCAGTAGGACGGTGCGGCCCACCGCGAGGCGGCGTACGGCCTCCACCACCGCGGCCTCGGTCTCCCCGTCCAGCGCGGCCGTCGGCTCGTCCAGCAGGAGCACCGGCCGGTCCGCGAGGAACGCCCGGGCCAGGGCGATCCGCTGGCGCTGACCGGCGGACAGTCCGGCCCCGCCCTCGCCGAGCATCGTCTCGGTGCCGAGCGGCAGCGCAGAGACGAACTCCCGTGCGCCGGCCGCCTCCAGGGCCCGGGCCACGGCTGCGTCGGAGGCCTGCGGCCGGGCGAGCCGCACGTTCTCCGCGAGGGTCCCCGCGAACAGGTGCGGCCGCTGCGGCACCCACGCGATCTGCCCCCGCCACTGCTCCGGCGCCAGTTCGGCCAGGTCCGTGCCCCCGACCCGCACTCGTCCCGAGGTCGGTGCGACGAACCCCAGCAGCACCTGGAGCAGGGTGGACTTCCCCGCCCCGCTGGGCCCCGTCAGGGCCACGCACTCGCCGGGCCCGACCGTGAACGAGACGGGTCCGGGCGAGTCCGCGCCCCGCCCGGGGTGGCGTACGGCGACCCCGTCGACCTCGATCCGCGGGCCGTCGGGACCGGCCTCGGGCAACGCGGTGCCCGCCCCCGGCGCGGCGGCCGGCGTACCGAGCACCTCGAAGATCTCGTCCGCGGCAGCCAGCCCCTCGGCGGCCGCGTGGTACTGGGCCCCTACCTGGCGCAGCGGCAGGTACGCCTCGGGCGCCAGGATCAGGATGACCAGCCCGGTGTACAGGTCGAGGTCGCCGTGGACCAGCCGCATGCCGATGGTGACGGCCACCAGGGCCACCGAGAGCGTGGCCAGCAGCTCCAGTGCGAACGAGGACAGGAAGGCGATGCGCAGGGTCCGCATGGTCGCCCGCCGGTAGTCGTCGGTGATCCGGCGGATCGACTCGGCCTGGGCCTTGGCCCGACCGAACACCTTCAGCGTCGGCAGGCCGGCCACCACGTCGAGGAAGTGGCCCGACAGCCGGGACAGCAGCCGCCACTGGCGGTCCATCCGGGACTGGGTGGCCATGCCGATCAGCACCATGAACAGGGGGATCAGCGGCAGGGTCACCACGATGATGGCCGCCGACACCCAGTCCTCGGTGACGATCCGGGCGAGGACCGCCACCGGGACGGCCACGGCCAGGCCCAGCTGCGGCAGATAGCGGGAGAAGTAGTCGTCGAGGGCGTCCACGCCCCGGGTGGCCAGCGCCACGAGGGAACCGGTCCGCTGCCCGCTCAGCCAGCCCGGTCCCAGATCGGCCGCCCGGTCCAGCAGTTGTCCCCGCAGCTGCGACTTGACCGCCGCGGCGGCCCGGTGCGCTGCCAGCTCGGTGAGCCAGCCGAGCAGCCCGCGCCCGACCGCCACGGCGGCGAGCAGCAGCAGCGGCGTGCGCAGCGCCCCGCCGTCCAGGCCCTTCTCGAAGGCCCCGACGACGATCTCGGCGAGCAGCATCGCCTGGCCGATGACCAGCCCCGCCCCGGCACATCCCAGGGCCACCACGGCCGCCAGGAACAGGCGGGTGGAGCGGGCGTACCGAAGCAGGCGCGGGTCGATCGGTTTCACGTGAAACATCCCCCAGGGCAGGGTCGGTCAGGCGAGGCGGGACACTCGGCAGAGCCGGGTCTCAGTGCGCGTCGGCGATGTGCTGCGTGCCGATCCGCTTGCGGAACACCCAGTACGTCCAGCCCTGGTAGAGCAGCACCAGCGGGGTGGCCACGGCCGCCAACCAGGTCATGATCTTCAGGGTGTACGGGCTGGACGAGGCGTTGGTGACCGTGAGGCTCAAGGCGTCGTCCAGCGAGGAGGGCATGACGTTCGGGAAGAGCGTCAGGAACAGCATCGCGACGGCCGCCGCGATGGTGGTCCCGGAGAGCGCGAACGACCAGCCCTCCCGGCCCGCGAGGTTGGCGCCCAGCGCTCCGGCCAGCGCCAGCACGGCGACGATCAGGGCGATCAGGCTCCAGCCGTCACCGCGCTCGAGCTGGGTCCACCCCAGGAAGACCACCGCGAGCGCCGCGGTGACCGCGCCCAGCCGGGTCGCCAGGGCGCGGGAGCGGTCCCGGATCTCGCCCACCGTCTTGAGCGAGGTGAACACCGCGCCGTGGAAGGTGAACAGGGTGAGGGTGACCAGGCCGCCGAGGAGTGCGTACACGTTGAGCAGGTCGAAGAGGCTGCCGACGTACTCCTTGTTCTGGTCGATCTTCACGCCGCGCGCGATGTTGGCGAAGGCCACGCCCCACAGGAAGGCGGGGATCAGCGAGGCCCAGAAGATCGCGTGCTCCCAGTTGGTCTGCCACCTGTCCTCGTCCCGCTTGTGCCGGTACTCGAAGGCGACGCCGCGGACGATCAGGCAGACCAGGATGACGAGCAGCGGCAGGTAGAAGCCGGAGAACAGGGTGGCGTACCAGTCGGGGAACGCGGCGAAGGTCGCACCGCCGGCCGTGAGCAGCCAGACCTCGTTGCCGTCCCAGACGGGCCCGATCGTGTTGATCAGGACCCGCTTCTCGGCGCGGTCGCGCGCGAGCAGCTTGGTCAGGACACCGACCCCGAAGTCGAAGCCCTCCAGGAAGAAGTAGCCGGTCCACAGGACGGCGATGAGCACGAACCAGACGTCGTGGAGTTGCATGGTGGGGTCCCCTCAGCCTCAGTACGAGAAGGCCATCGGCCGGTCGGAGGTGCCGTCTCCGCCGATCCTGGTCGGCGGGTTGAGGTCGGCCTCGGTGAGCTCGGGCGGGCCGGCCTTGACGTACTTGACCAGGAGCTTGACCTCGATGACGGCCAGTACGGCGTACAGGGCGGTGAAGACGAGCATCGAGGTGAGGACCTCCCCCTGGGAGACTCCCGGCGAGACGGCGTCGCGCGTGCGCAGGACTCCGTAGACGACCCACGGCTGGCGGCCCATCTCGGTGAAGATCCAGCCCCAGGAGTTGGCGATCAGGGGGAAGCCGAGCATCCAGACGGCGGCGAGCCAGTACCACCGGGTCAGCCGGGCGCCGAGCGGCTGCCGGAAGAGCACCAGGTGCGGCACCTCGTCCTCACCGGTCCGCAGGGCCGGCGGGAGCATGAACCTCTTGCGGGTCAGCCACAGCCCGGCCGCGCCGAGGGCGACGGAGGCCATGCCGAAGCCGATCATCCAGCGGAAGCCCCAGTAGGCGACGGGGATGTTGGGCCGGTAGTCGCCGGGCCCGAACTTCTCCTGCTCGGCCTTGTTGACGTCGTTGATGCCGGGGACGAAGGAGTCGAAGTCGTCGTTGGCGAGGAAGGACAGCAGGCCCGGGATCTCGATGGCGACCCGGTTGTGGCCCTTGTCGACGTCCCCGTACGCGAAGACGGAGAACGGGGCGGGTGCCTCGCCGTCCCACAGCGCCTCGGCCGCGGCCATCTTCATCGGCTGCTGCTTGAACATGACCTTGCCGAGGAAGTCGCCACTGAGCGCGGTGAGCATGCCGGCGATGACGACGGTGACCAGGCCCAGCCGCAGCGAGCTGCGCATCACCGGGACGTGCCTCTTGCGGGCGAGGTGGTAGGCGGCGATGCCGACCATGAACGCGCCGCCGGTGAGGAAGGCGGCGGACAGGGTGTGGAAGGCCTGGGTGACGGTGGTGTTCTGGCTGAGCACCGCCCAGAAATCGGTCAGTTCGGCGCGGCCCGTTTCCTTGTTGATCCGGTAGCCGACCGGGTGCTGCATCCAGGAGTTGGCCGCGAGGATGAAGTACGCGGACAGGACGGTGCCGATCGAGACCATCCATATGCAGGCCAGGTGGATCTTCTTCGGAAGCTTGTCCCAGCCGAAGATCCACAGACCGATGAAGGTGGACTCGAAGAAGAACGCGATCAGGGCCTCGAAGGCCAGCGGGGCACCGAAGATGTCGCCGACGAAGCGCGAGTAGTCGGACCAGTTCATGCCGAACTGGAACTCCTGGACGATGCCGGTGACGACACCCATCGCGATGTTGATCAGGAAGAGCTTGCCCCAGAACTTGGTGGCCTTGAGGTACTTCTCCTTCTCGGTCCGCACCCAGGCCGTCTGCAGGCCGGCGGTGAGCGCGGCGAGCGAGATCGTCAGGGGGACGAAGAGGAAGTGGTAGACGGTGGTGATGCCGAACTGCCATCGCGCCAGAGTCTCCGGCGCCAGAGCCAGGTCCACGTCGTCTCTCCTTACGTCGCCGTGGGCGGCACTCCGCATGCCCGAACCGGCGTGAACCGGGAGGAGGCACGCGCTTGTGAACGCGTTCACATTCACAAGCATTATGTCGCACAGGCATCCGGCGCTTTCATCCGGGGGGTACAAGCACTGGCCAAGGAATTCAACATATTGTTGAATTCAGGCATGAAGATTCGAATCTCCTGGCCCGCAGGCCAGCTCACGGCCACGCTCGACGACACCCCGACGGCCAAGGCGCTCACCGCCGCGCTCCCCATCCACGCCTCCGCGAACACCTGGGGCGAGGAGGTCTACTTCGACACCGGCATCTCCGTCGCGCTGGAGCACGACGCCCGCCAGGTCGTCGAGCCCGGCACGGTCGCCTTCTGGACCGAGGGCGACGCGCTCGCACTCCCCTACGGTCCGACGCCCATCTCCCGCGGGGGCGAGAGCCGCCTGGCGAGCCCGTGCAACGTGCTCGGCTCGTTCGACGGCGACCCCCGCCTGCTGGCCACCGTCCGCGACGGCGACCCGGTCCGGGTCGAGCTGGCCTAGCCGGCCCGGGATCCCCCCGAGCCGGCGCTGCACCGGCCGCGTCCGCCGCAGCCGGCGCTACATCTCCTTGAAGAACGCCTCCGCCGTGTGCAGGAAGAGGTCGTTCGCCTCGGTCTCACCGATCGTGACCCGCAGGCCCTCGCCCGGGAAGGGCCGGACCACCACACCGGCCTTCTCGCAGGCCGCCGCGAACTCGGCGGTCCGCTCGCCGAGCCGCATCCACACGAAGTTCGCCTGCGTCGGCGGCACGACCGTCCAGCCCTGGCCCAGCAGCGTCTCGTACACCCGGGTGCGCTCCGCGACCAGCGATCCGACCCGGCCCATCAGCTCGTCCTCGGCGCGCAGCGAGGCGACCGCCGCGTCCTGGGCCAGCTGGCTGACACCGAAGGGCACCGCCGTCTTGCGCAGCGCCGCGGCCACCGGCTCGTGTGCCACTGCGAAGCCGACGCGCAGGCCGGCCAGGCCGTACGCCTTGGAGAAGGTGCGCAGCACGCAAACGTTCGGGCGGTTGCGGTACAGCTCGATGCCGTCCGGCACTTCCACGTCGCGGACGAACTCGCGGTACGCCTCGTCGATCACCACGAGGATGTCCGAGGGCACACGGTCGAGGAACCGCTCCAGCTCGGCGCGGTGCACCGCCGTGCTGGTGGGGTTGTTCGGGTTGCAGACGAAGATCAGGCGGGTCCGCTCGGTGATCGCGTCGTACATCGCGTCGAGGTCGTGCACGTCGCCCTCGGCCAGCGGGACCTGCACGGAGGTCGCACCCGCAATCTGCGTGATGATCGGGTAGGCCTCGAAGGACCGCCAGGCGTAGATGACCTCGTCGCCCGGGCCGGCCGTGGACTGCACCAGCTGCTGGGCCACGCCCACCGAGCCCGTGCCCGTGGCGATGTGCTCGGCCGGGATGCCGAAGCGCTCCGCGAGCTCGTTCACCAGGCCCGTGCAGGCCAGGTCCGGGTAGCGGTTGAACGCGTGGGCGGCCGTGACCGCGCTCTCCAGCACGCCGGGCAGCGGCGGGTAGGGGTTCTCGTTCGAGGACAGCTTGTACGCGACCGGACCGCCGCCGGCGGCAGCGGCGGGCTTCCCCGGCTTGTAGACGGGAATGCCGTCCAGCTCGGCGCGCAGCTTCGGGCTCTTCTCGCTCACCGCAGGTCCTCCTCGACCATCCCGTCCGACGTCGCCGTCGACTCAATACTGCTCACCATATGAGGATTCCGCGCTTCCGAAAATGGCGGCGCCAGGATTGCGGGGGAGCGCACGCATATATGCGTGCGCCGGTGGCCTGCGCCGTGGCGCGCATCCCTCGTACAGGTGAGTTGAGACCGCACCGAGACCATCCCCGTTTGGCATGCCCGTACCCGCCGACAAAGGCCCCGGTCACTCTCAGCTCCCAAATCCCTTTGTTTCCAAGGTCATTGGGGGTGGCGAACCATGCAGAATCGTGCCTGTCAACGCGTGCATATGCACCCGGACCACCCGCCCCCCCGAGCCCTACTATCGGCTCGCCATGACAGCAGCAGGGAAGCATCAGGTGAGCCGGACCGAGACCACCCGGCGGGCCGCCGGCCGACAGGGCCGGGCAGGCATCAGGGACGTGGCCGCCGCAGCGGGCGTCTCGATCACGACCGTCTCCGACGCGCTCAATGGCAAGGGGCGGCTGCCGGACGCCACCCGCCGCCATGTGCGCGAGGTCGCCGACCGGCTGGGCTACCGCCCCTCCGCCGCCGCCCGCACCCTCCGTACCGGAAAGTCGGGCCTCATCGGCCTGACCGTGACCACGTACGGGGATGAACCTTTCACCTTCACCGAATTCGCGTACTTCGCGGAGATGGCCAGAGCCGCCACCTCCGCCGCGCTCGCCCGCGGGTACGCCCTCGTCATCCTCCCCGCCACCTCCCGGCACGACGTGTGGTCCAACGTGGCCCTCGACGGCACCGTCGTGATCGATCCCTCCGACCACGATCCCGTCGTCACCGAGCTGGTCCGCCAGGGCCTGCCGGTGGTCTCCGACGGGCGCCCCGCCGGCTCCCTGCCCGTCACCGCCTGGGTCGACAACGACCACGAGGCGGCCGTGCTCAACCTCCTCGACCATCTCGCGGCCGCCGGCGCCCGCCGCATCGGGCTGCTGACCGGCACGACCACCGACACGTACACGCGCCTGTCGACCACCGCCTACCTCAACTGGTGCAAGCGCGTCGGCCAGGACCCCGTCTACGAGTCCTACCCCGCCCACGACCCGTGCGCGGGCGCCGTCGCCGCCGACCGCCTGCTCGCCCGACCCGACCGCCCCGACGCCGTCTACGGACTCTTCGACCCCAACGGCACCGACCTGCTCGCCGCCGCCCGACGCTACGGACTGCGCGTCCCGGAGGACCTGCTGCTCGTGTGCTGCAGCGAATCCACCGTGTACGCCAACACCGAGCCGCCGATCACCACGCTCTCCCTCAAGCCGCGCCGCATCGGCACCGCCGTGGTGCAGCTGCTCATCGACGCCATCGAGGGGGTCGACACCGGGCGGCCCGTCGAACAGGTCGTCCCGACCGAGCTGATCGTCCGTACGTCCTCGCAGCGCAGGCGGCCCCGGACGACGGTCAGCCCGCCCCGGTCACCGGCCCAGGACTGACCGCCACAGCGCCGTACCGGCGGGGTCGACGGCCCCGCCGAGGATTTCAGCAACGCCAATTTCGGGCGAAAGCGGCAGGAACGATCGGTTCCGCACAGGATTCACCACCCCTGGTGCGTCACACAGCGCGAGCCGCATTCCTATGATGGGCGCACGACATCACGGATCCTCCACCCTGGAGGCCAGGAGGGTCCGCAGGTGTACGGCAGCGCGACGGTGGTGGAGGGGTCGATGACTCAGGGGGCCGGTCAGGGACCCGCGATGCGGACGGAGACGCTGCGGGACTTCCGGGTGCCGGTCACCGAACCCCATCCGTACGGCCCCGCGCCCGCACCGCAGCCCGAGGACGCCCCTGTGTACGGCGAGTACCCGGCGTACTACGGCGAACCGCCCGCGCCGGCCCACGCCCCGGGCCAAGCCCCCGTGCCGCCGCCCCCGCCGGCGCCCGTGCCGCCCATGCCCGCGTCCGCGCCGGCCCCCGTGCCCGCCCCGGCCACGGCCCTGCCCGCGGAGGAGGACCTCGGCGGCTACACCCCGACCCACCGCGACCTGCCGGTCATCGGCCGCGGCGGACCGGGCGACACCGTCCAGGTCCAGTACGTCCCCCCGGAGTCCCCGACCGGGCCCGGCCCGCTCTACGTCGTCGGCGACGTCCACGGCTACCTGGACGAGCTCGTCGCCGAGCTCCAGGCCCAGGGGCTCATCGACGCCGACCGGCGCTGGTCCGCCGGCAACGCCCGCCTCTGGTTCCTCGGCGACTTCACCGACCGCGGCCCCGACGGCATCGGCGTCATCGACCTCGTGATGCGCCTGTCCGCCGAGGCCGCCGCCGCCGGCGGCTACTGCAAGGCGCTCATGGGCAACCACGAGCTGCTGCTCATCGGCGCCAAGCGGTTCGGCGACACCCCCGTCGCCTCGGGCGCCGGCACCGCGACCTTCCAGGCCGCCTGGCTCCTCAACGGCGGCCAGCGCACCGACATGGAGCGCCTGGAGGACGTCCACCTGCAGTGGATGTCCCGGCTGGACGCGGCCGTGCTGGAGGACGGGCACCTGCTGCTGCACTCCGACACCACCGCGTACCTCGACTACGGCGACTCCGTCGAGGACGTCAACGACACCATCCACGAGCTGCTCAACCGCAACGACGCCGACATCACCTGGGACCTTTTCCGCAAGTTCACCAAGCGGTTCGCCTTCCGCGACGAGGAGACCGGCCCGCAGGCGGTGCGCGAGCTCCTCGACACGTACGGCGGCAGCCGCGTCGTGCACGGCCACAGCCCCATCCCGTACCTGCTCGGCGAGGTGGGCACCGAGGACGGCGAGAGCGGGCATGGACCGGAGACGGTCCACGGACCGCACGTCTACGCGGCCGGCCTCGCCATCGCGATGGACGGCGGGGTCACCATGGCCGGCAAGCTGCTCGTCCAGCAACTCCCGCTGAGCGACTGAGGCTTGCAGGCTTGTCACGTGCGGGGCAATTCACGAAAGCCCCTGTCACGGCGCGGCATGAGCGCTCTACCATCGCTCTATCCGTAGCAGGCTCTCCTCCGTTTGTGCCGGTGCCCGGTCTACGCGGGCCAACCGGCTCCCACGGAGCATCGGGGGATGCACATGAACAGCGCTCCGCACCTGCTGACCGAAGACCGGCCGGAGTTCGATCGGCTCCTCGACGAGGCGCTGCGCACCGCACACGAACGGCCCGAGCTCGCCGGGATCGGGATCCGCCTGAACGCCGAGCAACTGCGCACCATGGCCGTCGGGGCCATCGCCCTGCTGACCGCCGCCGCAGCGGCCGAGTACGACCACTTCGTGAAGGTACGGGGCGAGCGGCGCGAGGAGCTGCGCTCGGCCCCGAGTGCAGCGGCCGGACACCGGGGCGCCGGACAGGAGGACGGGGAGGGCGACGGCGCGGGCATCAGCGCGATGGTCGCGGTCCTCGCGCCGGTCCTGGCGGCGGCCGCCATGCTGATCTTCCTGCTGCTGGGCTACACACTGAAGGCGGTCGATCCCGAACCCTCGTTCGCCGACACGATGCTGACGGCGGGTTGGCTCTTCGGTGCGCTCACCGTGGTGACCCTGCTGTTCGCGGCGGTCGGGCTGCTGGTGACGGCCGTCCGCAACCGTGCGACCGAGGTCGTGGCCGGGGACGGGGACGCGGCCGAAGCGGTGCCCGACGAGGTCGCGATGGCCCGCGAGGCCTGGCGGCGGTCGTTGCTGGAGCGGGGCATCCTGCCGTTCCTGCGGGACGCGCTCGCCGACCCCGGCGCGGGGCCGGAGCCGGTGCCCGGGCCTGCGCTTTCGGGACCCCGCACGCCGAAGGCCGGGCGCATCCCCAACCTCGGATACTCCCGGCCCGACTTCACCAGTCCCGGCTCGCCCTCACAGGGGACCCGGCCCGGCTACACGCCGCCGGACTTCACGAGCCCGGACTTCGGCGGCCCGCTTCGCGAGCCGGAGTGACCTGCCCTAGTGGTTCCTGGGGGCTCCTTGCAGGGTGTCTGCCTTGAACCCCTTCGCGCGAAGAGCGCCCGTGGCCGGGCCGGTCAGCTGGGTCCACCCCTCGTCCCAGGTGAATTGGCCGTTGATGTCCCCGTGCGTCTGGAAGACCCGGCCGTCGGTTGTCAGCACCCTGACGTACGCGTCGTTGCCCTGGGCATGGATCCCGACGCTGCAGGCGAACCCCAGGGGGAATCCGGGGTTGTCCGCGTTCGTCAGGTCCTGCCAGGCGATGTTCCCGCCGAGCGTGGTCGACTCGCCGACAAAGGCGCGGCCGTTGAACAGCGCTGTACTGAAGGACCTGGTATCCGATGGCGCGTAGCTGTCGATGTCGTTGCAGGGCGCGCTGGCTCCCGTCGCACCTGTGGCACCCGTGGTGCCCGTGGCGCCGGTCGCACCCGTAGGGCCGGTCGGGCCCGTGGGACCCGTCGCGCCCTTGTGCCCTCTCGGTCCGCGCGGGCCCGTCGGGCCGACCTTGCACTTGTCGCCACCGGCAGGCTGCGCCTGCTCCATCGCCTTCTTCCCCGTGGACGGCCCGCAGTAGTCGCCGCCGTCCGGCGCCACCACGGACCCCGCGGGCCGCGGTGCGACCGCCGCGGCCGGAGCCGCGATGCCCGTCAGAACCAGCGCCAGAGACGCGAACGTGCCTCCGGCCAGCCAACCGGCCCGACGGGGCAAGGGCCCCAGGGGGGATCGGGACCTGTCCTCAGAACTCATGTACCGCTCCTCGCGCACACCGGATCGAATGTTTCGGCGAAGTCCGCACACAGGCGCAGACTCCGCGGGCCATCCTGAAGAGCCCTTCCCGCCACACCGGTCCGGCTCGCAGGCGTGTCAGCGGAACGGACCAGTAAACGCGGCCACTTGGCGGTGTCGTACCAGCCCACCGGGTCGCCGTACGGCGTGCCGCCGGTACCCCGGCCGGCCGTATCCCTAGGGTCGGCGGCCGTGAAGCCGACCATTTGCCTCTGCATGATCGTGAAGAACGAATCCGCCGTCATCGAGCGCTGCCTGGCCTCGGTGCGCGACCTCATCGACACCTGGGTCATCTCCGACACCGGTTCCACGGACGGCACCCAGCAGCTGATCCGCGACGCCCTGGCGGGGATCCCCGGCGAGCTGCACGAGGAGCCGTGGACGGACTTCGGCCACAACCGCAGCCTCAACATCGCCCATGCCCGCGGCAAGGCCGACTACCTGCTGCTCCTCGATGCCGACCACGTCCTGCGCAGCGAGGGGCCGCTGCCCCGGCTCGGAGCACAGTCGTACATGCTCCGCCACGAGGGGGCGACCGAGTACCGCATCAAGCGCCTGGTCCGCGGCGACCTGCCCTGGCGGTACGAGGGCGTCACGCACGAGTACCTCACCTGCGACCGCCCAGGCGAGTTCGAGCCTCGCCCGGGGGTGCAGGAGAACCTCGACGCGCTCTTCATCGAGGACCACGCCGACGGCGGCTCCCGGCACGACAAGTTCGAGCGCGACGCCCGCCTGCTCAGCGCGGAGCTCGAGCGGGATCCGTCCAACACCCGGACGGTGTTCTACCTCGCCCAGACGATGCGCGACATGGGCGACATCCAGGAGGCGATCCGGCTCTACGAGCACCGGGCAGAGATGGGCGGCTGGCCCGAGGAGGTCTACTGCTCCCTGCTCCAGGTCGGCGTCCTGGCCGCCGATTCCGGGGACTGGCCGGCAGCCATGGACGCCCTCACCCGCGCCTGGGAGTCGCGGCCCAGCCGCCTGGAGGCCTGTTACGAACTGGCCTCACGGCTGCGGATGCTGGGCCGCCACCACGCCGCCCACGCGATCACCTCGGCCGTCCTGGACCGACCCGCCCCGGACGACCTGCTGTTCATGCACCCGTGGGTCTACCGGTGGGGGCTGCTCTTCGAGCACTCCATCACCGCGTACTGGGTCGGCGACATGGAGGCCTCGCTGAACGCCTGCGACCGGCTGCTGGCCCTGCCCGACCTGCCCGAGCCCTACCGGCGCCAGACGGAGACCAACCGCGGCTACACCCTGGCCCGCAGCGGTTCCTCCATCCCTGTTTCACGTGAAACATCGAAGCGCAGGGCAAAGGCCTAGCCGGCGGCGCGCTCCCCCCGGGGCCGTCGGCGCAGCGCGGCATCGGCCAGGGCCGGCGGAAGCCAGACCCCGTCGGGCCGGTACAGGTTCGTCCCCGGCGGCACGATCGCGTCGATCCGGTCGAGCGCGGCGTCGTCGAGCACCACGGAGGCGCCCTTGAGGAGCGACTCCAACTGGTCCATGGTTCGCGGGCCGATGATCACCGACGTGACCGCGGGGTGCGCGACGGGGAAGGCGACGGCCAGCTCCGGGAGGGTGCAGCCGATCCCGTCGGCGAGCTCGACGAGCTGCTCCACGGCCTCCAGCTTGGCGACGTTGCCGGGGATCGCCGGGTCGAAGCGGGCCGGTGTCAGCGCGGCCCGGCCCGAGGTCAGGTCGACGGGGCCGCCGAGGCGGTACTTGCCGCTCAGGAAGCCCGAGGCGAGCGGGCTCCAGGTGAGCACCCCCATCCCGTACCGCTGGGCCACGGGCAGGACGTCGGCCTCGATCCCGCGCGCGAGGATCGAGTACGGCGGCTGCTCGGTCCGGAACCGCGGCAGGGCGCGGCGCTCGGCGGTGTGGTGTGCCTCGACGATTTCTTCCGCGGGGAAGGTCGAGCAGCCGAAGGCCCGTATCTTGCCGGCCCGCACCAGGTCGCCGAGGACGGACAGGGTCTCCTCCACGTCCGTCGTGTGGTCGGGCCGGTGCACCTGGTAGAGGTCGATCCAGTCGGTGTCCAGCCGCCGCAGGCTGTCCTCCACCGCGCGCACGATCCAGCGCCGCGAGTTGCCGCTGCGGTTGCGTCCCTCGCCCATCTGGAAATGGACCTTGGTGGCGAGCACGACATCGTCGCGCCGTCCCTTGAGGGCCTTGCCGACGATCACCTCGGACTCGCCCGCTGAGTACATGTCCGCGGTGTCGACGAAGTTGATGCCCCGGTCGAGCGCGGCATGGACGATCCGCACGCAGGCGTCGTGGTCGGGGTTGCCCACCGCCCCGAACATCATGGTCCCCAGACAGTGCGTGCTGACTTCCATGCCGGTCCGGCCCAGGCTGCGGTATCTCATGGTCATGGGCCCGCACTCTAGGAGCTGGAGCACACTCGAGCGCAAGCCTCTTTCCACGGACCGAGGCCGCGGACGGCGCTCCGGGGAAGCCCCCTCTACCTCCCCGGAGCGGTGCGCCCGCGGCGCTGCGGGTCAGTCCGCCAGCGGGAGGTAGACCCGGTTGCCGCTCGCAGCGAACTCGGCGGACTTCTCCGCCATGCCCGCCTCGATCTCCTCGGCCTTCAGGTCGCCGCCGTGCTCGCGGCGGATGTCCTGGGAGATCTTCATCGAGCAGAACTTCGGACCGCACATGGAGCAGAAGTGCGCGGTCTTCGCCGGCTCGGCCGGGAGGGTCTCGTCGTGGAACTCGCGGGCCGTGTCCGGGTCGAGGGCCAGGTTGAACTGGTCCTCCCAGCGGAACTCGAACCGCGCGTCCGACAGGGCGTCGTCCCACTCCTGGGCGCCCGGGTGGCCCTTGGCCAGGTCCGCCGCGTGGGCCGCGATCTTGTACGTGATGACGCCGGTCTTCACGTCGTCGCGGTTGGGCAGGCCCAGGTGCTCCTTGGGCGTCACGTAGCAGAGCATCGCGGTGCCCCACCAGGCGATCATCGCGGCGCCGATGCCGGAGGTGATGTGGTCGTACGCCGGGGCGACGTCCGTGGTGAGCGGGCCCAGCGTGTAGAACGGGGCCTCCTCGCAGATCTCCTGCTGGAGGTCGATGTTCTCCTTGATCTTGTGCATCGGGACGTGGCCCGGGCCCTCGATCATCGTCTGGACGTTGTGCCGCTTGGCGATCGTGTTCAGCTCGCCCAGCGTCTTCAGCTCGGCGAACTGCGCCGCGTCGTTGGCGTCCGCGATCGAACCGGGGCGCAGGCCGTCACCCAGCGAGTACGTCACGTCGTATGTCGCGAGGATCTCGCAGAGCTCCTCGAAGTTCGTGTAGAGGAAGTTCTCCTTGTGGTGCGCCAGGCACCAGGCGGCCATGATCGAGCCGCCGCGCGAGACGATGCCCGTCTTGCGGCGGGCGGTCAGCGGCACGTACGGCAGCAGCACGCCGGCGTGGACCGTCATGTAGTCGACGCCCTGCTCGGCCTGCTCGATGACCGTGTCCTTGTAGATCTCCCAGGTCAGCTCCTCGGCCTTGCCGTCGACCTTCTCCAGCGCCTGGTAGAGCGGCACGGTGCCGATGGGCACGGGGGAGTTGCGCAGCACCCACTCGCGGGTGGTGTGGATGTTGCGGCCGGTGGAGAGGTCCATGACCGTGTCGGCGCCCCAGCGGGTGGCCCAGGTCATCTTCTCCACCTCCTCCTCGATGGAGGAGGTGACGGCGGAGTTGCCGATGTTGGCGTTGACCTTCACCAGGAACTTCTTGCCGATGATCATCGGCTCGATCTCCGGGTGGTTCACATTGGCCGGCAGCACCGCGCGGCCTGCGGCGATCTCCTCGCGGACGACCTCGGGGGAGACGTTCTCGCGGATCGCGACGTACTCCATCTCCGGGGTGATCTCACCGCGGCGGGCGTACGCGAGCTGAGTGACGGCCTGGCCGTCGCGGCCGCGGCGCGGCAGGCGCGGGCGGCCGGGGAAGACCGCGTCGAGGTTCTTGAGGCCACCGCGCGGCGAGGTGTGCTTGATGCCGTCGTCCTCGGGGCGCACGGGGCGGCCCGCGTACTCCTCGGTGTCGCCGCGGCCGATGATCCAGTTCTCGCGCAGCGGCGGCAGGCCGCGGCGCACGTCGGTCTCGATCTGCGGGTCGGTGTACGGCCCGGACGTGTCGTAGAGCGTCACGTCCTTGCCGTTGGTGAGGTGGACCTGGCGAACCGGCACCCGGATGTCGGGGCGGGAGCCCGCCACGTAGCCCTTGTGCCAGCCCGGCTGGCGCTCGGTCCGGCCGTCGGCGTCCTGGCCGACGGCAGGCGTGCGTGCGTCCTGAATGGTCATGAGACCTGATCTCCCTACGCCGGCATTACCCGGTAACAGGTTCGGCGGTCGACGCAGCCTCTTCCCTACGCGTGCCGTGCGCGCGTACGGTGATCAGCGTCCTCTCAGCCCGGTGCTCCGAGCTCCCGCGTTGTGCAAAGGTGCCCCCACGCTAGCGTTATCTGTGGCGTGCTGAACAGTGGGCGCCCCTCATCTCTTGCGATGATCGGTCGGTGACGTCCTCGCCGCATCTTCCCTTCAAGCCCTCCGAGCCCCCTGACCACGGCCGTGCCGGTGGTCATGACCACGTGCCCGGAACCGGGCACGGAAACGGGAACGGCCACGGCCACGGCCACGGCCACGGCCATGCGCACGGTCACAGCCACGGCCACGGGCCGGCGGCGCCCGTCTCGATGCACCTGCGCAAAGTCATCGCGGCCGTCCTGATCCCCTTCGCCGCCGCCGTCTTCATCGGCATGGCGGTGCTCTGGCCGGGCGGCGCCCCGTCCCACGAGCGCTCCGGCGTGGGGTTCGACCGCCAGACCCAGCAGGGCAAGGTCGTCGCCCTCGAACACGTCGACTGCAAATCGGTGAACGCCTCTCAGGTGCCGCCCACGGGCAGCACCGCGACCCCGGAGGGCCGCGAGGCGGTGGCTTCGCAGACGGGCGAGTGCAAGAAGGCGACGATCGAAGTCGGCACCGGACCGGACAAGGGGCGCACCTTCTTCGAGATCGTCCAGCCGGGCGCCCCGCGGCAGCTGGCCAACGGCCAGGAGGTCGTCGTCGCGTACGCACCGGACGCGCCCCGGGACCTGCAGTACTCCGTGATCGACGTGAACCGCAAGCTGCCGCTGGCGCTGCTCGCCGGCCTGTTCGCGGTGGCGGTGGTCGTCGTCGGGCGGATGCGCGGCATGTTCGCGCTGATCGCCCTGGCCGTCAGCTTCGTCGTGCTGACCCTGTTCATCCTGCCGGCGATCCTGCAGGGCTCGAACCCGCTGGTCGTCGCGGTCATCGGGGCGAGCGCCATCATGCTGATCGCGCTCTACATGTGCCACGGGCTGACCGCCCGGACCTCGGTCGCTGTGCTCGGCACGCTCGTCTCGCTGCTGCTGATCGGGCTGCTGGGCTCGCTGTTCATCGACTGGGCGTTCCTCAGCGGCAACACCGACGACAACACGGGGCTGATCCACGGGCTCTACCCGGGCATCGACATGAGCGGCCTGCTGCTTGCCGGCGTCATCATCGGATCGCTCGGCGTGCTCGACGACGTGACGGTCACCCAGACCTCGGCGGTCTGGGAACTGCACCAGGCGGACCCGTCGATGGGGCCGCGCGCCCTGTACCGGGCTGCCATCCGCATCGGCCGCGACCACATCGCCTCGGTCGTCAACACGCTGGTGCTGGCCTACGCCGGCGCGGCGCTGCCCCTGCTGCTGCTGTTCTCGATCGCGAACAGCAGCATGGGCTCGGTGGCCAACAGCGAGCTGGTCGCGGAGGAGATCGTCCGGACCCTCGTGGGCTCGATCGGACTGGTGGCCTCCGTGCCGGTGACGACGGTACTGGCGGCGCTGGTGGTCTCCGCCGACCGGCCCGGCGTCCCGGCCCCAGCCGGTCCGGCGCGCGGCGGGCGGGGCCGGCGGCGGCGCAAGCGCTGATCCTGCTCAGCCCGCGTTCTGCTCGTTCTGCCGCGCCTCGGCCAGGATCCGGTCGAGCGCCTCGTCGAGGCTCCCCTCGAAGTCGCCGAGGCTGCGCTCCTGGCCGAGCGGAACGAGCCGGTCGGTACGGTCGAGGAAGGCGACGAGCGGGGCCGCGCCGGCCCGGAACAGGGCCCGGTCGCCGCCGACCTGCAACCGGATGTGCACATCGGACAGTTCCTCGGAGGAGGTCGGTGCGATGTGCACATCGCCGTCCCCACACGGCTTGTTGATGCCGTCGAGGAGGAGCTCCCTGCCGAACGCCCAGGTCACCGGCGCGTCTCCGGGAAGGTGGAAGGTCAGGCGGACCGCGTAGGGGTCACGGGCGTCGTACCGGAGCTCCACCGGGATCCGGAACGAGAGCTCCTCGGAAACGAGGAAGCTCATCATGACCTCTGCCTGCACCGACTCGCGCATTGCCTACCCCGCTGTTGTGGAAGTGGCCAGGAATGACCCCCCAAGACCCTCTTGACAAGAGTGGTGGAAGCGCTGGCGGATCACAAGGAGTGAGTTTTCAGATACTGATAGAGAAGGAAAGGGTACTCAACAGCGCGCCTACTTCACTCCGTAGTCGATTGACCACACAGGGCAATCGCGCTTCCTGGTGCAAGGGGAGAGAAATGGCCATCGCGGCCGCGGTGTCCCCCGCCGTGATCGGGATGGCCGCACAGACCGTGCCCAGCGCGTACTCCTGATGCTCCATGACGGGCTGCATCCGCCCCAGGGAGGCGATCCGGGCTTCCAGGGCGCGCTGGTCCCGCACGGTGTAGGCGGTGATGGCCTCGACCGGATGGCGGTCGTAGTAGTCCTTGCGCGTCGCCTCGTCGAGCTGCGCCAGCAGGCACTGCCCGATCGCGTGGGCGTGGCCCGTCGCACGGAAGTCGGCCCATTCCTCGACGGCCGGATCGGCCGGGGTGTCCGAGACGCCCACGACCTCGATCTCACCCTCGCGGAACACCGCGAAGTAGACGGGTGCCCCGACGGCATCGCGGAAGTGGGCGAGGGAGTCGAGGATCATGCTGCGACGTTTCTGCTGCAATCCCCCGCCCGCCAGCCGGCCGGCGGCGTCCCCGAGCACGAAGACCCCGCTCTCGCGCCGCAGATAGCCCTCGTGCGTGAGGGTGCGCAGCAGGTGGTACGCGGTGGGGAGCGGGAGCCCGGCCTCACGGGCCAGCTGTTTCGCGGGTGCTCCGCCGCTGTGGGACCCCGCGGCTTCGAGCAGCCTCAACGCCCGCTGGACCGAACCGATCAGTGTCGGCACACCGGCATTGTGAACCGAAGACAAAGCACACCCCCAGGCGTGGCGGCGGGCTTCGGGCACCCGCCCTGCGGGGGCCGCCCCCGCACATGCCGTGGGTCCCCTGGGGTCGCACTCGGCCGTGCTCGGTAGAGCCGCGTTCACGGCGGCATTACCGGTGCTCAGGGCCAAGGGAACGGCACAGATTGCCACTGTATCGGCCGATTCCGCACTGCGAGCGGTTCAGCGGCCGGCGTTCCCCCACCCGGGTGAGTCCGGGAAGCGCCCGCACCGGGCCGGTGCCGCCCGGCCCACCCGGCCTACCACTTGTCGTACGAGGACTTCGTGCTGCTCCCGCTGCTCCCGGCGAACTTCTTCACCAGGAAGACCAGGGCGCCGACCAGGGCGACGAAGAGCAGCAGCTTGAAGACGAACCCGATCAGGGCACCGAGGATGCTCGTGATGACGCCGCCGAAGACGAAGACCACCAGCAGCGGGACCGCAACCCACTTCACCCACCAGGGCATCCCTGCGAACGTCTCCCGGATACCGTCCATGTCCTCGACCTCTTCTCGCTCGGATCTCGCTCGGATTGCGCTCGGATTGCGCTCGGTTCGCGCTCGTGGCGCGTTTTCCTGGTTCCGATGCTAGGAGGCCGCGTCGCGCGGCGGGGGCCCGCAAGCCCCCGCCCTCCCCTGATCCGCCCCCTAGGGGGACCGGGGCCCCGACCCTCAGCCGGCGGGCCGGTCAGGCCTCCGGCGGGGAGAACACCACCAGGACCTTCAGGTCCTCGGTGATGTGGTGGAACTTGTGCGGCACTCCGGCCGCAACGTAGACGACGCTGCCGCGGGCCACCGTCGTCGTCTCCTCCCCGACCGTGATCGACGCGCGGCCGCTCACGACGAAGTACACCTCGTCCTGGCGGTGCGGCTGCTGCGGGTCGCTCTGGCCGGCATCGAGCGCGTACAGCCCGACCGACATGTTCCGCTCGTGCAGGAACTGCAGGTAGGCGCCGTCGTTCGCGAGCCGCTCCGCCTCGAGTTCGTCCAGCCGGAAGGCCTTCATCTTCGTTGTGCCCCTCGTGTTCTCGCGGTCCCGGGCATCCGCTGATCTGCTGATGTCCCACCGGGATCTTCTCTGCCACGATCAGACACATGACCAATTTCGTAGTCAAGACGCTCGCCAATGCGGCGGCTCTGGCCGTCGCCATCTGGCTCCTCGCCGGCATCACACTCGACGACCAGTCCTCCCTGGGGCGCCGGGCCCTGACCCTGATCCTCGTCGCGCTGGTCTTCGGCCTGGTCAACATCGTCGTCAAGCCGATCGTGAAGTTCTTCTCGCTGCCGCTGTTCATCCTCACCCTGGGCCTGTTCACACTCGTCGTGAACGCCCTGATGCTGCTGCTGACGTCCTGGCTGGCCGAGCAGCTGGACCTCAGCTTCCACGTCGACGGCTTCTGGACCGCGGTCCTCGGCGGCCTGATCATCTCCGTCGTCTCCTGGGCCGTGAACCTGGCCCTGCCCGACAAGAGCTGAGCGGCCCGCCGTGTACCGCGTGTGCTTCGTCTGCACCGGCAACATCTGCCGCTCCCCCATGGCCGAGTCCGTCTTCCGCGCCCAGCTCGCCGAGGCCGGCCTCGACGGCCTGGTCGAGGTGGACAGCGCCGGAACCGGTGGCTGGCACGAGGGGGACCGGGCCGATCCGCGCACCGTCCTGGTCCTGGAGGCCGCCGGGTACGAACAGGACCACCGTGCCCGGCGGTTCCGGGCCTCCTGGTTCGCCGCCCTCGACCTCGTGATCGCCCTCGACGCGGGTCACCTGCGGGACCTGCGGGCCATCGCACTCACCCCCGAGGACGCCGCCAAGGTCCGCCTGCTGCGGTCCTACGACCCGGCGGCCACGGCCGCGGAGGCCGACGTACCGGATCCCTACTACGGCTCCCTCGACGGGTTCGAGGAGTGCCTGCGGCTCGTCGAGGCGGCCAGCCGGGGCCTGCTGGACGCCGTACGCGAGGCCCTGAAGGAGCACACCGCATGACCGACGACCGCGAAACCGCCGCCGCGGCGGGCACCGCCGAGACCCTCCCCGACGCCGCGCCCCTCCCCCTGGGCGAGGGCACCCGGGCCGTGCGGGCCGGACTGCCGGCCCCCGTCAAGAACGAACCGCCCCTGCCCGGGCCGGTCTTCGCCGCCCACTTCCACCTCCCGGGCGACGTCGAGGGCCCGTACACCTACGGCAGGGACACCAATCCGACCTGGACGCTGCTGGAGCGGGCCATCGGGGAGCTCGAGGCCCCCGGCCGCGACGGCGTGGACACGGTGGTCTTCGCCTCCGGCATGGCCGCAGTCTCCGCCGTCCTGCTGTCCCAGGCGCGCACCGGGGACACCGTCGTCCTCCCCGACGACGGCTACCAGGCCCTGCCGCTGCTCCGGGAGCAGCTGGAGGCGTACGGGATCCGCGTGCGCACCGCCCCGACCGGCGGCGACGCCCAGCTCGGCGTCCTCGGCGGCGCCCGGCTGCTGTGGATCGAGACCCCGTCCAACCCCGGCCTCGACGTGTGCGACATCCGGCGCCTGGCCGAGGCCGCGCACGCCGAAGGCGCCCTGGTCGCCGTCGACAACACCCTCGCCACACCGCTCGGACAGCGGCCGCTGGAACTCGGCGCGGACTTCTCCGTGGCCAGCGGCACCAAGGGCCTGACCGGCCACGGCGACCTGCTGCTCGGCTACGTCGTCTGCCGCGACCCGGAGCTCGCCGCGGGCATCCGCCGCTGGCGCAAGATCATCGGGGCCATCCCGGGCCCCATGGAGGCCTGGCTCGCCCACCGCTCCCTGGCCACCCTCCACCTGCGCGCCCGGCGCCAGTGGGCCAACGCCCTGGCCGTCGCGCAGGCGCTGGCGGGCCGCGGCGAGGTGGCCGGACTGCGCTACCCGGGCCTGCCCGCGGACCCGTCCCATCCGACGGCCGCCCGGCAGATGCAGGGCTTCGGCTCGGTGGTCTCCTTCACGCTGCCCGACCGCGCCCACGCCGAGCGCTTCCTCGCCGCGTTGCACCTGGTCGAGGACGCCACCAGCTTCGGCGGCGTACGGTCCACCGCCGAGCGGCGCGGACGGTGGGGCGGCGACCCGGTGCCGGAGGGCTTCATCCGGTTCTCCGCCGGGGCCGAGGATCCGGAGGACCTGGTCGCGGACGTGCTGCGGGCCCTGGACTCCGCGGGCGCAGGCCCTTCCTGAGCCGGGCCTCCTGAGCCGGGCCGCCCACGCGAGGGCGGTCCGAGCCTCCCCCCTAGTGGCTCGGACCGCCTCGGGTTCCCGCGCGAAGAACCACGCGGTCAAGGCTAGTTGACTCTGCGTCAGAGTCCAATCACCGTAACGACAGGGGCCTATCGACATATTTATAGTTGAAGGCCCCCACGGAGAGGGGCCCTCATGGACCTGGCCCTGCTGCGCACCTTCGTCGCCGTGCACCGGGCCGGCTCGTTCACCCGGGCCGCGGCCCTCCTCGGGCTGTCCCAGCCTGCCGTCACCTCGCAGATCCGCACCCTCGAACGCCAGCTCGGGCGGCCCCTGTTCCACCGGCGGGCCCGCGGAGTCACCCCCACCGCCGTGGGCGACGAGCTCGCCCACAAGGCCGCCCCGCACCTCGACGCCCTGCTCCGGATCACCGAGGCGGAACGGGAGGCGGCCGGCGCCTCGCGCACCCTGCACCTCGCCGGTCCCCCCGAATTTCTGTGCCTGCGCGTCCTGCCGGCGCTCGCACCCCTCGTCGGCCAGGGCCACACCCTGCGGACCGCCCTGCAGACCGGCGCCGAGGAGACCCTCGACGGACTCGCCGCCGGCCACCACGACCTCGTCGTGACCACCGCCCGCCCGCGCGGCGGGCTCTTCGCGGCCACCGCCCTGTGCGACGAGGAGCACGTACTGGTCGCCGCGCCCTACTGGGCGGCCCTGGTCGACCCGGACCGGCTGCGCGACAAGGACCCCGCCGCCCTCGACGGCATCCCGCTCGTCGAGGTGCACGAGAGCCTGCCGCTCGTCACCCGCTACTGGGCGTCCGTCTTCGAGACCCGCCTCGAGGCCCGCCCCGAGACCCGGCCCGATGCCGCCACCGTGGTCGTGCCCGACCTGCGGGCCGTGCTCGCCTGCGTCCGGGCCGGCGCGGGGCTCGCCGTCCTGCCCCGCTACCTGTGCCAGGAGGCCCTCGACCGCGGACAGGTCGTCGCCCTGCTGGAACCGCCCGTACCGCCGCTGCGCACCTGGTTCCTCGTGGTGCGCACCGGGAGCCTGGCCCTGGCCCACCTGGCCCGCGCCCACGAGAGGCTGCTGCGCGCCGCGGCGCACTGGTGAGCATTCCGGTTTCGGACCGTGGCGCGTTTCGGAAGGGGAGTCCTGGGCCACTCTTCTCCCATGACCGAACGTCCTGTGGTCAAACGCACCGCCCGCGCGATCCTGCTCGACGGTGACGACCTGATCCTCATCAAGCGCACCAAGCCCGGCGTCGACCCGTACTGGCTCACCCCCGGCGGCGGGGTCGAGCCCACGGACGCCACCGTCGTAGAGGCCCTCCACCGGGAGGTCCACGAGGAACTCGGCGCGAAGATCACCGATGTGGTGCCCTGCTTCGTCGACACCGTCGAGCACATCGCCGACGGGGGAGTGACCGGAGTGAAGGTGCAGCACTTCTTCGTGTGCCGCCTCGCGTCCATGGACCCCGGCCAGCGGCACGGTCCCGAGGTCGACGAGCCACAGGGCGAGTACGAGATCGTCCGCGTGCCGTTCAGCCGGGTGGGCATCGCCGCCGTCCACCTCGTCCCGCTGTCGCTGCGCCACTACCTGGACGCCAACATCGAGGGCGTGCGCGCCATGCACGCGCCCGACCTGGGCTGAGCCCCGGCCGGACCGGCCGCCGGCGTCAGCCGGCGGCGCCCACCAGCTCCTCCACCGCGTCGTAGCGGATCCGCTCGCGCGGGATCCCGATCCGCTTGAGCTCGTCCACACCGCTGCGGATCATCGCCGGCGGGCCCGAGATGAAGGCGTCGTACGAGCTCCACGGCCCGTGCTCACCGACCGCCTGGGGCAGCTGCCCCGCCAGCCCCTCGCCGATCACCGGGCGTACCGAGAGCCACGGGTGCGAGCGCTGGAGCCCCAGCAGGGTGTCCTTGTCGTACAGGTCGCCGTCGGTGCGCGCGCCGAAGAACACCTCCACCGGACGGCGCTCGCCGTGCTCGGCCACGTCCTCGATCAGGGCCTTGATGGGGGCGATCCCGGTCCCGCCGCCCAGGCACAGCATCCCGTTGTCGGTGCTGTGGTCCACCACCATCGAACCGGCCGGCGGCCCGAGCCGCAGCACGTCGCCGGGACGGGCGTGGCGGACCAGGGCGTTGGAGACCCAGCCCGCCGGCACGGCCTTGACGTGGAAGGAGAGCAGGCCGTCGGCGCGCGGGGCAGAAGCGAAGGAGTAGTGCCGCCACACCCGCGGCCACCAGGGGGTCTCCAGGCTCGTGTACTGGCCCGCCAGGAAGGCGTACGGCTGGTCGGGGCGGACGGTGATCACCGCGATGTCGGGGGTGCGCAGGTCGTGCGAGACCACCTCCGCATGCCACCACGCCGGAGCCTTCTGCTCGTCCTCGGCCGCCGCGTCGATCATGATCTGCGAGATCGCCGTGTACGCCCGCACCCAGGCGGCCTGCGTCTCGGGCCCCCAGGTGTGCTCGGCGTACCGGGTGAGCGCCCCGATCAGGGCCTCGCCCACCACCGGGTAGTGCTGCGCCACCGTGCCGTACTTGCGGTGCCCGGTGCCCAGCCGCCGCAGGTACGGCACGAGCACGTCCGGGTTGTCGATGTGCTCGGCGGCGGTCAGCAGCGCCTTCAGCAGCCGGTCGCGCTGCGCGTCCATCGCGGCCGGGAACATGCCGCGTATTTCGGGGTGCCCCGTGAACACCAGGGCGTAGAAGTACGAGGTGACCTTGTCGGCGACGGGTGCGATCTCCTCGAGCGTCCGGCGGATGAGCACCGCATCGGGGGAGGGCTCGGCCGGTCCGCCCCCGGACGGTATCCGGGCCGTCGCTCTGGCCGATCTGGTGGGCGGAGCGTCCATGCGGTGCCTCGCTTCGGGCATCTCGGTCGGTAAGCACGCCACGGCCTCAGAATCCGTGGTTCCGGGGCTCACAGCCTGCCAGCCGACCCCACCGCCCGCGGGGGAATGAAGAAAGTCCGCGTTTCGAACCCACTTTCCTCCTAAGATGCCTCAACTCCCGGACGTGCCGCAGGCACCAGCTGATATGCCTCCCGCAGGTCGCGCCCCTCGTAGACATGGGTCGCGCACTCCGCCAGAGCGGGCCGCGCGTTGACCGCCACCGACACCCCCACCGCTTCGAAGAGCACCGCGTCGGTCGCGGAATCCGCGTACGCGACACAGTCGGTCCTGGTCACCCCGAACCGGGCGCACAGCCGGTCCGCGACCGTGACCTTGTCCTTCGGCGTAAGGATCCCGCTCACGTCCACCGGCCGGGTGAACGGCACCTCCGGGAAGACCGAGCCGTGGGCGGCATGCGCGCCCCACTCCAGCAGCAGCTCGACGAAGAACGAGGGCGACAGCGAGATCACCGCGCAGTAGTCCCCCCGCTCCCGGATCTCCTGCCACACGTCGCGGATGCCCGCCAGCCAGGGAGATCCGTCGAAGGCAGCCCGGACGTGTGCGGGCGTCAGCTCCGCCCACAGGGCGTGCACCGCCACGGAGAACTGCTGCGGGCCGATCTTCCGGGCCCCGAACGCCCGCTCCAGCTCGGCGATCTCTGCATCGAGGCCCAGCTGCCGGGAGATCTCCGCCGGCGCCGCCGAGCCGTACATCAGTGTGCCGTCGAGGTCGAAGAGGTGCAGACGCGTCATGGCAGTCGAGGCTATCCCGCCCGGCGTTTCCCTCGACGCACCCCCCAGCCGTGGCCGGGGCACATCGGGCGACGTTTCACGTGAAACATTCGGCGGTGGGGCGCCGAACATCCGCCGAATTCCCCTGGACGCCCTCCACTCGCTGATCCAATCTGGGCCGGTGACACCACCACACCTCACCGACCTGCCGATCCGTGCGCTGACCGTGGAAGACCTCCGCCACTGCGCCGACCTGTCCGAAGACCGCGGGTGGCCGCGCGAGGACCACAAGTGGGGGCTCCTCCTCGCCGCCGGCAACGGCTACGGCATCGATGCCCCCGATGGGATCGGGCTCGCCGCCGCCTGCGTCGTCACCTCCTACGGCTACCCGCACGCCGGTCCGGAGCTGGCCGCCATCGGGATGGTCCTCGTCGCCGCGCGATACGCCCGCCAGGGCCTGGGCCGCCGCCTGATGACACACGTGTGCGATGGCGTGCTCAAGGGCGTCCCGCTCACCCTCCATGCCACGCCGAACGGCCGGCCCCTCTACGAGGAGCTCGGCTTCCACACCACCGGCCGGGCCGAGATGCTGCTCGGCTCCTTCCGGCCCGATCCGGCGGCGCCGGAGCCGGACGCCGTCGAAGTCCGGCCCGCGACCGCCGAGGACATCCCGCGGATCCTCCGCCTGGACACCGAGGTCTTCGGCACCGACCGCACCCACATGATCACCCGGCTCCCCGCCTTCGCGGACCGGCTGCTCGTCGCCGAGGACGCCGCCGGCGTCCTCACCGGATACGCGGCCATCTGGCCCAACATGGGGACGCATGTCATCGGCCCGCTGATCGCCCGGGACACCGCGGGCGCCCGGGCGCTCGTCACCGCACTCGCCGCCGCAACCGACCGCCCCCTGCGCACCGACATCGACGTACGCCACGAGGAGCTGGTGGCCTGGCTGAAGGAGCGCGGCCTGGAGTCCGTCGCCTTCAACGCCGTCATGACCCGAGACCTCCCCGGACTGCCCGGCGACTGGACCCGCCGCTGGGCTCCGCTCACCGTGGCCGCCGGCTGAGAAAGGAGCAGTCATGCCCGACCCCGCCGAGCTGTCCATCCGCCCCGCCACCGAGGAGGACCTGCCGGCGATCGTCGCCCTACTGGCCGACGACCCCCTCGGCGCCACCCGCGAGTCGCCGGGCGACCTCGCCCCGTACCGCGCGGCTTTCGCGCGCCTGGCCGGCGACCCCCACCAGCACGTCGTCGTCGCGGTCCGCGACGGCCGCGTCGTGGGCACCCTGCAGCTGACCGTCGTTCCCGGCCTGTCGCGCAAGGGCGCGACCCGCTGCGTCATCGAGGGGGTCCGCGTTCACGCCGACGAACGCGGGAGCGGCCTGGGCACCCGGTTCATCGAATGGGCGATCGACCGGTCCCGGAAGGAGAACTGCCAACTGGTGCAGCTGACCTCGGACATGAGCCGCACCGACGCCCACCGCTTCTACGAGCGGCTCGGCTTCACCGCCTCCCATGTCGGGTTCAAGCTCGCGCTCTGACCGCCGTGCGGAAGGCCGGGCCGCCGCCCGGGGCCCGGCCGGCGATCGGGAGGATGCGTGCCGCCTCCCCCTGATCGCCACCGCCGACCGCCGCCACCGGCTCAGCCGATGCCCCGCCAGCCCTCCGGGTCCACCCCGCCGGGCACCGGGGCCTGCGGGTCGTAGGGCTCCCGGGTGAACACGAACGACGCCAGGTCGAGGTGGCTCACCGTGCCGTCGGGCCGCCGAACCGCCCGCAGCGTCTCCCCCGCGTAGTAACCGGACAGGCCCAGCCAGGTGCCGTCCGGCTGCGCGCGGAAGGCCGCCGAACGGCCCAACGCGCCCACCGGGCCCATTTCGAGCCGCCCGTCCGACACCAGCCGCACCACGTGGGCGGCCGTTCCCCAGTACCAGGGTCCGCACAGCTCCAGGGCGACCGGCTCCGCCTCGGTGAACGGCTTCCACGGCGCCGGGAAGCGGGGCTCCCCGTCGGCCACGATGCCCACCAGGTCGGCGGCGACCGTCGCGGCCGGCAGCCCGGAGGTGCAGTTGGCCAGGACCACCGCCGCCACGTCGTCCGCCTCGCTCGTCCACAGGCCCGCGACGAACCCCGGCAGCGAGCCGCTGTGGCCCGCGAGCCGGCGCCCGCCGCTCTCGGTCAGCTGCAGCCCGAGCCCGTACCCGAACTCCGCCAGCCCGCGCTCCGGGGGCGCCGCGGAGGTGGCCATCTCCCGGACCGTGCGCGCGCCGAGCACGCGCTCGTCGCCGTGCATCAGGAACCGGGCGAACGCCGACAGGTCCCGGGTCGTGGACCACAGCTGCCCGGCGGGTGCCATCAGCCCCAGGTCCTCGAGCGGTTCGGGCATCATCACATCGGCCCACGGGTGGACGGCCCAGCCACCCGCGTGCGGGGCCTGCGGCTGCGCGGACGTACGCTCCAGCCCCAGCGGCTCCAGCAGCTCCTCGCGCAGCACCTCTTCCCAGGGCCTGCCGCGTACGGCCTCCACGAGTGAACCGAGCAGCGTGTAGCCGGGGTTGGAGTAGTGGAAGCGCCTGCCGGGCTCGAAAGCGAACGGCTGCTCCCCCAGGACGTCGGCGAGTTCGGGGCGGGAGGAGCCCGGGGTGCGCTCCCACCACTCGCCCGGCGTCTCGGCTGCCAACCCGCCGGTGTGGGCCAGCAGCTGTCCGACGGTCATCTCACCGACGCCCGTACCCGGCAGGTGCTTCTCCAGCGGGTCCCCGAGAGCCAGCAGGCCCTCGTCGCGCAGCCGCATCACCAGGACGGCGGTGAACGTCTTGCTGATCGATCCGATCCGGTACTGCACGTTCCCGTCCGGACCGTGGCCCTCGACCGAGGTCCGGGACCCCTCCCAGACCAGCTCCCCGCCGCGCGAGACGGCAGCGACCACCGAAGGCGCCCGCCCCTCGCTCTGGGCGACGGCGATCCGGTGGCGCAGGGCACGCCGGGTGGAGGGCAGTAGTTCCAGGTCTTCATCCAGGGCATCCATGCCCGGGATGCTACGTGTTGGCCATGTCGACGAACCGCGAATAATGGCCCTGGAAGGCGACCGTGATCGTCGCCGTGGGGCCGTTACGGTGCTTCGCCACGATCAGGTCGGCCTCGCCCGCGCGGGGGGACTCCTTCTCGTACGCGTCCTCGCGGTGCAGCAGGATCACCATGTCGGCGTCCTGCTCGATGGAGCCCGACTCACGCAGGTCGGAGACCATCGGCTTCTTGTCGGTGCGCTGTTCGGGGCCACGGTTCAGCTGGGACAGCGCGATCACGGGCACCTCGAGCTCCTTGGCCAGCAGCTTGAGGTTTCGGGACATGTCCGAGACCTCCTGCTGGCGGCTCTCGGGCCGGCGCGCGCCGCCCGACTGCATCAGCTGGAGGTAGTCGATGACGACGAGGGCGAGGTTGTTGCGCTGTTTGAGGCGCCGGCACTTCGCCCGGATCTCCATCATCGACAGGTTGGGGGAGTCGTCGATGTACAGCGGGGCGGCGGAGACGTCCGGCATCCGGCGCGCCAGGCGGGTCCAGTCGTCGTCGGTCATCGTGCCGGAGCGCATGTGGTGCAGCGCCACGCGGGCCTCTGCGGACAGCAGGCGCATCGCGATCTCGTTGCGGCCCATTTCGAGGGAGAAGATGACGCTCGGCAGGTTGCTCTTGATGGAGCAGGCGCGGGCGAAGTCCAGCGCGAGCGTCGACTTGCCCATGGCGGGTCGGGCGGCGATGACGATCATCTGGCCCGGGTGGAGTCCGTTGGTCAGCGAGTCGAGGTCGGTGAAGCCGGTCGGGACGCCCGACATCTGGCCGCTGCGCGAGCCGATGGCCTCGATCTCGTCGAGCGCGCCCTCCATGATGTCGCCGAGCGGCAGGTAGTCCTCGGACGTCCGCTGCTCGGTGACGGCGTAGATCTCCGCCTGGGCGCTGTTGACGATCTCGTCGACGTCGCCGTCGGCCGCGTACCCCATCTGCGTGATCTTCGTGCCCGCGGCGACGAGGCGGCGCAGGACCGCCCTCTCGTGGACGATCTCCGCGTAGTACTCGGCGTTCGCTGCGGTCGGGACCGACTGGACCAGGGTGTGCAGGTACGAGGCCCCGCCGACCTTGGCGATCTCGCCGCGCCGGGTCAGCTCCGCGCCGACCGTGATCGGGTCGGCCGGCTCGCCCTTGGCGTACAGGTCGAGGATGGCCTGGTAGATGGTCTCGTGCGAGGGCCGGTAGAAGTCGTGGCCCTTGATGACCTCGACGACGTCCGCGATCGCGTCCTTGGAGAGCAGCATGCCGCCGAGCACCGACTGCTCGGCGTCGAGGTCCTGCGGCGGTACGCGCTCGAAGCCGCCGCCGTCCCAGGAGCCGCCCTCGCGGCCGCGCTCGTGCTGCTCGTCCCCACGGCCCCGGCCCTCGCCTCCACGGCGCGAGCGGGTGGGCAGACGGTCGCCCGGACCGCTGTCGGCCCAGGGGTCGTCCATGGGCTCGGGCATACTCACCGGGCCGCCTCCTCCCGTCCGCGGACGCGGACCTCGCCGTGCGACTCTTTCTAGAGCACGGCTCTGACATTTGGGACACCCGAACCGGCGGTCGCCGAGTCGGGCAACGCACAACGGTAGGGCCGACGGCGACGTCAGCCAATCTTGTTATCCACAGGCTGTGTGGATGAGATGTGGACGACGGACCCCAAGCTGTGGGTAACTCGCCGGAAGCTGTGCACGGACCGGGGGACGGCGCTGTGGACAAAATCACCAGACCCACCCCTCAACCCCTCCTGACCTGTGTTTTCTTTCTCCACGGCCTGTGGGGGAGAAAATTCTCGGCCGCCTCTTCGAGTTCGCCTCCAACGAGGTGTCGGGACGACGTGAACCAGCTCATAGGTAAGGATCCTAATGTCCTTGCACCTATTACCTGTGGAAGATTAGATTGAGCGCATGACACAGGCCACCGAACCGCTGAAGGCTGCCCCGAGACGGCACGACCGCGAGATCCTCGCCCTCGCCCTCCCCGCGTTCGGCGCCCTCGTGGCCGAGCCACTCTTCGTGCTGGCCGACAGCGCCATCGTGGGACACCTGGGCACCCCCCAGTTGGCCGGCCTCGGCATCGCCGCCGCCCTGCTCACCACCGCGGTGAGCGTCTTCGTCTTCCTCGCCTACGCCACCACCGCGGCCGTCTCCCGCCGCGTCGGGGCGGGAGATCTCAAGGCCGCCATCCGCCAGGGCATGGACGGCATCTGGCTCGCCCTGCTGCTCGGCGCCGCCGTGATCGCCTTCGTCCTGCCGACGGCACCGTGGCTGATCAACGCCTTCGGAGCCTCCGACGCCGTCGCCCCGTACGCGGTCACCTACCTGCGGATCTCCGCCCTCGGCATCCCGGCCATGCTCATGGTCCTGGCCGCCACCGGCGTCCTGCGCGGCCTCCAGGACACCCGTACGCCCCTGTACGTCGCCGTTGCGGGCTTCGCCGTCAACGCCGGTCTGAACGCCGCCCTCGTCTACGGCGCCGGCCTCGGGATCGCGGGATCCGCCTGGGGCACGGTCATCGCCCAGTGCGCCATGGCGGGCGCCTACCTCGTCGTGGTCGTCCGCGGGGCCCGCAGGCACGGAGCCTCGCTGCGCCCCGACGCGTCCGGGATCCGGGCCTGCGCCCAGGCCGGCGTGCCACTGCTGGTCCGCACGTTGTCCCTGCGCGCCATCCTGATGACCGCGACGGCCGTGGCCGCCCGTCTCGGCGACGCGGACATCGCCGCCCACCAGATCGTGCTCTCCCTGTGGAGCCTGCTCGCCTACGCCTTGGACGCGATCGCCATCGCAGGCCAAGCCATCATCGGCCGCTACCTGGGCGCCGGCGACACCAAGGGGGCCGAGGCCGCCTGTCGGCGCATGGTGCAGTGGGGCATCGCCTCCGGCATCGTCCTCGGCGCGCTCCTGATCGCGGCCCGCCCGCTCATCGTTCCGCTCTTCACGACCGACCCCCTCGTGGAGCAGGCGCTGCTGCCCGCCCTGCTGGTCGTGGCGGCCTCCCAGCCGGTGTCCGGCGTGGTCTTCGTGCTCGACGGGGTCCTGATGGGCGCGGGGGACGGCCGCTACCTCGCCTGGGCCATGCTGGCGACGCTGGCCGTCTTCGCCCCCGCCGCCCTGCTCGTACCGGCCCTCGGCGGCGGACTGACCCTGCTCTGGTGCGCCATGACCCTGATGATGCTGGTCCGGCTGGTCACCCTCCAGCTGCGTTCCCGCTCCGGCCGGTGGCTGGTCGCCGGAGCCACGCGCTGAGCTCGCGGCCCGACGGCGGGGGCAGGACCGCGTTTCACGTGAAACATCCCCCCGCCCCCTGCCATGTTTCACGTGAAACACGAATCCGGCCCCGACAACGACGGCCCCACAACGACGAAGGGCCACACCCCTGGGGGGTGCGGCCCTTCATGCGCAGCACTTAGGCGGCGACGACCTCGACGCCCACGTTCGCGGCGACCTCGGCGTGCAGACGCACGGAGACCTGGTACGAACCGAGGGTCTTGATCGGGGCAGCCAGCTCGACGCGGCGCTTGTCGACCTTCGGACCACCGGAAGCCTCGATCGCCGTGGCGATGTCGGCCGGGGTCACGGAGCCGAAGAGGCGGCCGGCGTCACCCGAGCGGGTGGCCAGGCGGACCTTCGTGCTCTCGAGCTTGGCCTTGACCTCGTTGGCCTGCTCGATGGTCGCGATCTCGTGGATCTTGCGGGCGCGGCGGATCTGCGCCACGTCCTTCTCGCCACCCTTGGTCCAGCGGATCGCGAAACCGCGCGGGACCAGGTAGTTGCGAGCGTAACCGTCCTTGACGTCGACGACGTCGCCGGCGGCACCGAGGCCCGAGACCTCCTGGGTCAGGATGATCTTCATTAGTCGGTCACCCTTTCCTTATCGCGCGGTGGACGTGTAGGGCAGCAGCGCCATCTCACGGCTGTTCTTCACGGCCGTGGCGACGTCACGCTGGTGCTGCGTGCAGTTGCCGGTGACGCGGCGGGCACGGATCTTGCCGCGGTCGGAAATGAACTTCCGCAGCATGTTCGTGTCCTTGTAGTCCACGTATGCGGTCTTGTCCTTGCAGAACGCGCAGACCTTCTTCTTAGGCTTGCGCACAGGCGGCTTCGCCATGGTGTCTCTCCTGTGTGATCAAGAAGTGGGGATGCGAGCTTCCCTAGAAGGGGGGCTCGTCCGAGTAGCCGCCGCCGGAGTTTCCACCCCAGCCGCCGCCGCCGCCCTGCTGCTGGCCGCCGGCCGGCGCGCTGGACGCCCACGGGTCGTCGGAGGGGCCTCCGCCGCCCTGCGGGGCGCCGCCGCTGGGGGCTCCGCCCCAGCCACCGCCGCCGCCCTGCTGCTGGCCGCCGCCGTACCCGCCCTGGCCACCGCGACCGGTGGTCTTGGCGACCTTGGCCGTGGCGTTCTTGAGGCTGGGGCCGACTTCCTCGACGTCCAGCTCGTAGACCGTGCGCTTGACACCCTCACGGTCCTCGTACGACCGCTGCCTCAGCCGGCCCTGCACGATGACGCGCATGCCCCGCTGGAGGGACTCGGCGACGTTCTCAGCCGCCTGCCGCCACACCGAGCAGGTCAGGAACAGGCTCTCGCCGTCCTTCCACTCGTTGGTCTGACGGTCGAAGGTGCGGGGGGTGGACGCGACACGGAACTTCGCGACCGCCGCACCCGAGGGGGTGAAGCGCAGCTCGGGGTCGTCGACGAGATTGCCGACGACCGTGATGACGGTCTCGCCTGCCATGGATGAACCTCTCGGCGGGGATTGCTGCTGGCTGCTGTGCTACTCGAACCCGATTACCGCTGAACCGGGGTTCAGTGGGTCTCGGGGCGAAGGACCTTGGTCCGGAGAACCGACTCGTTCAGGTTCATCTGGCGGTCGAGCTCCTTGACGACCGCAGGCTCGGCCTGCAGGTCGATGACCGAGTAGATGCCCTCGGGCTTCTTCTTGATCTCGTAAGCGAGACGACGACGGCCCCAGGTGTCGACCTTCTCGACCTTTCCGTTGCCCTCGCGGACGACGGAGAGGAAGTTCTCGATCAGGGGGGCGACAGCGCGCTCCTCGAGATCGGGGTCGAGGATGACCATCACTTCGTAGTGACGCATGTGGAACCCACCTCCTTTGGACTCAGCGGCCACGGTCGTTCCGTGGCAGGAGGGTCGTGATGCGTGCGCACGGCGTCCTGAGAGCAGACACCGCGCAGACCGTACAGACTACCCCGCCGACTCCTTCCGGTTGAAATCCGGCACGGGAGCGCCACAATCTGTAGGCATCGGGTGTGCTCGGTGCTATGCCCTCGGCCCTGCCGGCGGCGGCTCCGCAGCACCGCTCTGCGTCAGCCAGGAGGTGCCTTTCCGATGGCACAGGCAATGCAACGGCAGTCCATCTCGCTCCTCGCCACCGACGGCAAGCCCCATCCGCTGCAGGACACCCTGTTGGCGATCACTCTCGTCCTCGGCGCCGTGTCGTTCGTCACGGCCTTCTTCCACAATCTGCACCTGCTCACCTCGTGGACGGGGCTGTTCGGGATCCTGACCGGCGCATACGGCCAGTTCATCTCGGAGACCACGCGCGAGCGCTTCGCGCTGATCATCGGCCTCGGCGCCGCCGGCATCGGCTTCTTCCTCGGCATGGCCCACGGCGGCCTGTTCGGAGGCTGGCTGGGCTGACCGGGGCACCTTCGCGACGGGGCGCCGACCCGCCACAGGCCCGGACCAGGCGCTTTCCGGCCCGTCCCCCAGATGGGCGGCGCCCCTGTCGCAGTAGGCTTCGCGCCATAGCCAGCGAAGCCGCCGGAGGAGACGCCCCGCATGAGCCTGTCCCTGAGGACCATCAGCCGAGAGCAGCATCTGGGATATCTCCAGAGCCTGCCCTCGGCTAGCCACTGCCAGGTCCCGGCGTGGGCCGACGTGAAGAACGAGTGGCGGTCGGAGAACCTCGGATGGTTCGACCAGAACGACGAAATGGTCGGCGCCGCACTCGTGTTGTACCGCCAGCTGCCGAAGGTGAAGCGCTACCTGGCGTACCTTCCCGAGGGTCCCGTCATCAACTGGTTCGCCCCGAATCTGGAGGAGTGGCTCCAGCCGATGCTGGCGCACCTCAAGCGCCAGGGCGCCTTCACCGTGAAGATGGGCCCGCCCGTCGTCATCCGCCGCTGGAACTCGGCCGCCATCAAGGCCGGCATCCAGGACCCCGAGGTCAAGCGGCTGCGGGACGTGGAGGCCTCGCACATCGAGCCCCGCGCGTTCGAGGTGTCCGACAAGCTGCGCCGCATGGGCTGGCAGCAGGGCGAGGACGGCGGCGCCGGATTCGGCGACGTCCAGCCCCGCTACGTCTTCCAGGTGCCGCTCGGCGGCCGCTCGCTGGACGATGTCCTCAAGGGCTTCAACCAGCTGTGGCGCCGCAACATCAAGAAGGCCGAGAAGGCCGGCGTCGAGGTCGTCCAGGGCGGCTACGACGACCTGCCGACCTGGCAGCACCTCTACGAGATCACGGCCGAGCGGGACAAGTTCCGCCCGCGCCCGCTCAGTTACTTCCAGCGCCAGTGGACGGCCCTCAACTCCGAGGACCCCAACCGCATGCGCCTGTACATCGCCAAGCACGAGGGCGAGGCGCTGGCCGCGGCGACCATGCTGACCGTCGGCCAGCACGTCTGGTACTCGTACGGAGCCTCCGCCAACCACAAGCGCGAGGTGCGTCCCTCGAACGCGATGCAGTGGCGCATGCTGCGCGACGCGTACGCGCTCGGCGCCAGCGTCTACGACCTGCGCGGCATCAGTGACACCCTGGACGAGAACGACCACCTGTTCGGCCTGATCCAGTTCAAGGTCGGTACGGGCGGCGAGGCCGTCGAGTACGTCGGCGAGTGGGACTTCCCGCTCAACAAGATGCTGCACAAGGCGCTCGACATCTACATGTCGCGTCGCTGACCCGCTGCATCCCACACCGCACCGCTGCATCACGCAGCCACCCAGAGAGGCTCCGGACGGGCATGGCGCTCACGCTCTACGTCGACACCGCGCGCTGGCGTGCGCACCAGAAGCAGATCCAGGACCAGTTCCCCGGAATGATCCCGGTCTGCAAGGGCAACGGCTACGGCTTCGGCCACGAGCGGTTGTGCGAGGAGGCGACCCGGCTGGGCGCCGACATCCTGGCCGTCGGCACGACGTACGAGGCCGCCAGCATCAAGGACCTCTTCGGCGGCGACCTGCTCGTCCTCACCCCGTTCCGGCGGGGTGAGGACCCGGTGCCGCTGCCGGACCGGGTGATCCGCTCGGTGTCCTCGCTGGACGGGGTCCGCGGCCTGGTCGGCGCCCGCGTGGTCATCGAGTGCATGAGCTCGATGCGCCGCCACGGCATCTCCGAGCAGGACCTGGGCCAGCTGCACGCCGCGATCGAGGACGTCCGGCTGGAGGGCTTCGCCCTCCACCTGCCGCTCGACCGCCCCGACGGCTCGGACGCCGTCGAGGAGGTCATCGGCTGGATGGACCGGCTGCGCGCGGCCCGGCTGCCGCTGCACACCATGTTCGTCAGCCACCTGCGGGCCGAGGAGCTCGCCCGGCTGCAGCAGCAGTTCCCGCAGACCCGCTTCCGGGCCCGGATCGGCACCCGGCTGTGGCTGGGCGACCACGACGCCACCCAGTACCGCGGCAGCGTCCTGGACGTCACGCGTGTCGCCAAGGGCGACCGGTTCGGCTACCGGCAGCAGAAGGCGGCCTCCGACGGCTGGCTGGTCGTGGTCGCGGGCGGTACCTCGCACGGCGTCGGCCTGGAGGCCCCCAAGGCCCTGCACGGCGTGATGCCGCGCGCCAAGGGCGTCGCCCGGGCCGGCCTGGCCACGGTGAACCGGAACCTTTCGCCGTTCGTCTGGGCGGGCAAGCAGCGCTGGTTCGCGGAGCCGCCGCACATGCAGGTGTCGATCCTGTTCGTGCCGTCCGACGCCCCCGAGCCGCAGGTCGGCGACGAGCTGGTGGCCCACCTGCGGCACACCACCACCCAGTTCGACCGGGTCCTGGACTCCTGAGCCGAGCGGGCCGGCCCGGCGGGACGCTCAGTCCCTGCGGGCCGTGCCCCACTCCACACGCTGTCCCTGCGAGGGCGCCGCATCCTGCGGCGCCCTCGCGGCGTCCGAGAGCACGAACACGTCCTTCGCCCCGTCCAGGACACCGCCGGAGGGGTCGTCCGAGCCGTCGCGGCGCACGACGTCCCGCTCGGGCAGGAGGATGTCGCGGACGACGATCGCGCACAGGTAGAGCGTCGCCAGCAGGTGGGCGGCGATGGCCAGCTGGTAGCCCTCCGGCGGCAGGCCCTGGTGCTTGTCACCGCTGGTGGTGTAGGCCAGGTAGAGCCAGATCCCGAGGAAGTAGACGACCTCGCCGGCCTGCCAGACGAGGAAGTCGCGCCAGCGCGGCCGGGCCAGCGCCGCGAGCGGGATCAGCCAGAGCACGTACTGCGGCGAGTAGACCTTGTTGGCCAGGCAGAAGACGGCCACGACCAGGAAGGCCAGCTGCGCGAAGCGCGGGCGGCGGGGCGCGGTCAGCGCGAGCACGCCGATGGCCGCGCACAGCAGCAGCGTCAGGCCCGTTGCGTAGGTGTTGGCGTCCTGCAGGGGGTTGCCGGAGCGCTGGGAGATCAGCAGCCACACGGAGCCGAAGTCGATGGGCCGCTCCTGGCTGAAGGTGTAGAACTTCTTCCAGCCGTCCCAGGCCAGGAGCATGACGGGAAGGTTCACCACCAGCCAGGAGGCGGCCGCGCCGAGGAAGGCCGCGGCGAAGGCCCGCCACTTCCCGGCCCGCCAGCACAGCACGAACAGGGCCCCCAGCAGCAGCACGGGATAGAGCTTGGCCGCGGTGGCCAGACCGATCAGGACGCCGAAGAGCCACGTCCGGCCGCGGGCCCACATGAGCATCCCGGCGGCGGTCAGGGCGATGGCCAGCAGGTCCCAGTTGATCGTCGCGGTGAGGGCGAAGGCGGGAGCGAGGCCGAAGAGCAGCGCGTCCCAGGGCCGGCGGCGGTGGGTGCGGGCGACGCACACGGCGATGACCGCGGCGCAGGCCATGAGCATCCCGGCATTGACCATCCAGTACATCTGCTCGCGGTGCTGCATGGAGCCGCCGCCCGGGGTCAGCCAGGACGCGACCTGCATGAACAGCCCGGTCAGGACCGGGTACTCCAGGTACTCCATGTCGCCGGGCAGGCGGTCGAAGTACGGCGTGAGACCGTCGGCGAAGCCGCGTGCGACGAACAGGTGGGGGATGTCGGAGTAGCAGGCGTGCGTGTACTGCGACCCTGCGCCCCGGAACCAGGCCCAGTCGTAGCAGGGCAGCTTCTGGACCATGCCGAGCGCGAACATCCCGAGGGCGACGAGCGCCACGACGCGCACCGGGTGCAGCCAGTGGCCGCCCAGCCGGGCGTGGCGGCCGATGGGGCCGCCGATGAACTCGCTGCCGGCCGCGGCGACCTCGTCTTGCTGGGTGGGCAGTACGGGACGCTCCTCGTGCACCTTCGTCATGCGCTCATCCTGCCGTACGGCGCCGGACGTGCGGGAGGGCCGCCGCACCGTGTGCGACGGCCCTCCTCCGGCGGGGTGGATCAGCCGGATGTGCCCGTGGTGGTGCCCCAGCTGGTGACGCCTCCGGCGCGTCCGGGTCTGGGGGTGGGTGTCGGGGACGGCGAGCCGGTGGCGCCACCGCTGCCGCCGGTCGTTCCGCCGCTGCTGGAGAAGCAGTCCAGCTGCCACGGCTTGCAGGGCTTGCCGCCGCCCTTGGTGGGCGTCGGGGACGGGGAGGTGGACATCGACGGGGACGGGGAGGCCGACAGGGACGGCGAGACGGACACCGACGGGCTCGGGGAGGGGGCGCCGGGACCGTCCGCGATGACACCGAGCTTGTCCGCCTCGGGGAAGTCCTTCACGGGGGCGTCCTTGAGGGCTTCCTTCATGTAGGCGGTCCAGATCGCCGCCGGGATGTCACCACCGTGGATGGAGTCGATGCCGCCCACGCCGTTCATGGAGATCAGCTTCTTGTCCTTGGAATTGGGGTCGGTACGGAACAGCGTGACCGAGGTCGACAGCTGCGGCGTGTAGCCGACGAACCAGGCGGACTTGTTCTCGTCGGTCGTACCGGTCTTGCCGGCGGCCGGCCGACCGAGCTTCTTGGCCTTGGTGCCGGTGCCGTTCTCGACGACGTTGCGCAGCACCTTGGTGACGTTGTCGGCGATGGAGTCGTCCATCGCGCGCTCCTCCTTGGGCGGCTCGAAGCCGGGCAGCTCCTTGCCGTCCTTCTCGACCTTGCGCACGGAGAACGGCTCGTGGTGCGTGCCGGAGGCGGCGAAGGTGGCGTAGGAGTCGGCCATGCGGATGGCGCTCGGCGTGGAGGTGCCCAGGGCGAACGAGGCGTCGTTGTTCGGGTTCATCGAGTCCTCGAGGATGCCCGTGGACTTGGCCACCTCGCGGACCTTGCTGTGGCCCACGTCGAAGACGAGCTGCGCGAACGGCACGTTGATGGACTTCTCCATCGCCTCGTTGAGGGTGACGAAGCCGTAGGGGTACTCGCTCTCGTTCTTCTGCCGGAACGGCTGGCCGGAGGCGTCCCGCAGCGGCTTGCCGTCGCGGTTGTTGATCACCGTGAGGTCGTTGGCCTGGTACTTGCTCTCGGGCGAGATGCCCCGGCCGCCCGAGTTCTGGGTGCCGTACTCCATCGCGGCCGCCAGCACGTACGGCTTCCAGGTCGAGCCGACCGGGACGCCGATGGTGTTGGCGTTGTTGCTGAAGTACTTCTTGTCCATGCCGGGGCCGCCGTACAGGGCCACGATCGCGCCGGTCTTCACGTCCACGGAGGCGGCGCCGAACTGTACGAAGGTGTCGTACTCGGGCCGGGCCTTCTCGTCGAGGAAATCGTTGCGGGTGTCCTCGACCGCCTTGACCAGGGCGTCCACCTTGGGCTTCTGGAAGGTGGTCCTGATCTGGTAGCCGCCCCGGGCCATCTGCTCCGGGCCGATCTTCGCGACCTTCATGACGTACTGCTTGGCCGTCTCGACGAGGTAGCCGGTCTGCCCGGAGAGGCTGCGGGCCTGCTCGGAGTCGACGAGCTTGGGGAACTCCTTGAACTGGTCGCGCTCGGACTTCTGCATGCGGCCGACGGCGACCTCGCGGTCCAGGACCCAGGCCCAGCGGGCGTGGGCGCGCTGGGTGTTCTGCTCGGGGGTGGCCGTGGGGCCGATGCCGCCGTCAGGGTTGTAGAGGTTCGGGCCCTTGAGCACGGAGGCGAGGAAGGCGCTCTCCGAGGGGGTGAGGTCCGAGCAGTCCTTGCCGAAGTAGGCGCGGGCGGCGGCCTGGATGCCGTAGGCGTCGCGCCCGTAGTAGGCGGTGTTCAGGTAGCCGGCGAGGATCGTGTCCTTCTCCTCGGACACGCCGAGCTTTATCGAGATGAAGAGCTCGGTGACCTTGCGCTTCAGCGTCTGGTCGGAGTCCAGGTACGTGTTCTTCACGTACTGCTGGGTGATCGTGGAGCCGCCCTGCGTGGATCCGCCCTTGGCCATGTTCCACACGGCCCGCAGGATGCCCATCGGGTCGACGCCCTTGTCGGTCTCGAAGGACTCGTTCTCCGCGGCGATCACGGCGTTCTGCATCGACTTGGGGATCTTGTCGATGCCGACGATCTGGCGGTTCATCGAGCCGCCGGTGGCGACCATCTGGCTGCCGTCGTCCCAGTAGAAGACGTTGTTCTGGGCCCGGGCCGCCAGGTTCGGGTTCGGTGTGTTCACGGCGGCGATGCCGATGCCGGCGCCGGCCGTGATGAGGGCGACGAACCCGAGGGCCGTACCGCCCACCAGCTTCCAGGACGGCACGAAGCGCTGCCAGCCGTCCTTGTCGGAGCGGGGGTAGTTGATCAGGCGCTTGTCCTGGCGCCCTCCGCCGCGTCCGCGGCTTCCGCTTCCGCGCTGGGTGGCCCGGCGGGCGTCGGCGCGGCTGCCGTGGCCGCGCGGGTCTGCGTACGGCCCGCTGTGCGACGCGACGGGTACGTCACGTGCGGGCCCGGCGCCCCGTCCGGGGCGCTGTGGGGCGGCCCTGCGGGCCGCGGCACGTCCGCCGCCCTCGGGCTGCGGCGGTTTGCGGCGGTGCTCGCTCATCGAACGACTACTCCTCGGGCAGGCGACTGGCCTGGAAGCGGCTGTTGAGTTCCGGTTCCCCCGGTGTCCTGGCGCACAGACTACGCACGCTCAAAACCTGAACAGTGCCAAAGTTCACCCCAAATCAGGCAAGTCGCCTCGTGCGAATCGGTGATGTGATGCCGGTCACCAGATCACGACTTGTCGCCGGAGACAGCCCGTTCTATCGTCTGGATGTATCGAGCCGATACATCAGCTCGGCATAAAACTCAGGGGCGAGGGGAGGCAGGCGAATGAGCAGACGTTCGGGCATCCTCGAGTTCGCCGTACTCGGCCTGCTCCGCGAGGCCCCCATGCACGGCTACGAGCTCCGCAAACGGCTCAACACCTCGCTGGGGGTCTTCCGGGCGTTCAGCTACGGGACGCTCTATCCCTGCCTCAAGACGTTGGTCGCCAACGGCTGGTTGATCGAAGAACCGGACAACGGCCCGGAGGACGCTCACACCACTTCACTCGCAGGGCGCCGGGCCAAGATCGTCTACCGGTTGACGGCCGCCGGCAAGGAGCACTTCGAGGAGCTCCTGTCCCACACGGGCCCCGACGCCTGGGAGGACGAGTCCTTCGCCGCCCGCTTCGCCTTCTTCGGTCAGACCGAGCGGGACGTGCGCATGCGCGTCCTGGAGGGCCGCCGCAGCCGGCTCGAGGAGCGGCTGGAGAAGATGCGCGCCTCCCTCGCCCGGACGCGCGAGCGCCTCGACGACTACACGCTCGAGCTCCAGCGACACGGAATGGAGTCCGTGGAGCGCGAGGTGCGCTGGCTGAACGAGCTCATCGAGAGTGAGCGGGCGGGGCGGGATCGGAAACGACCCGGCCCACCCGACGAAACTGCAAAGTGAGGCCTGCACCGCGCAGGCCTCGTCCGAGAACAAACAGGGAGCAACCGGAATGGGTTCGGTTCGCGTAGCCATCGTCGGCGTGGGCAACTGCGCCGCCTCGCTGGTGCAGGGCGTCGAGTACTACAAGGACGCCGACCCGGCGGCCAAGGTCCCCGGACTGATGCACGTCCAGTTCGGCGACTACCACGTCGGTGACGTCGAGTTCGTCGCCGCGTTCGACGTCGACGCGAAGAAGGTCGGCCTCGACCTCTCGGACGCCATCGGCGCCAGCGAGAACAACACCATCAAGATCTGCGACGTCCCCACCACGGGCGTGACCGTGCAGCGCGGCCACACCCTGGACGGCCTGGGCAAGTACTACCGCATGACGATCGAGGAGTCCTCCGAGGCGCCCGTCGACGTGGTCCAGGTCCTCAAGGACCGCGAGGTCGACGTTCTGGTCTGCTACCTGCCCGTCGGCTCCGAGGACGCGGCGAAGTTCTACGCCCAGTGCGCCATCGACGCCAAGGTCGCCTTCGTCAACGCCCTCCCGGTCTTCATCGCCGGCACCAAGGAGTGGGCCGACAAGTTCACCGAGGCCGGTGTCCCGATCGTCGGCGACGACATCAAGTCGCAGGTCGGCGCCACCATCACCCACCGCGTGATGGCGAAGCTGTTCGAGGACCGCGGTGTCCGTCTCGAGCGCACCATGCAGCTCAACGTGGGCGGCAACATGGACTTCAAGAACATGCTGGAGCGCGACCGCCTGGAGTCGAAGAAGATCTCCAAGACGCAGGCCGTCACCTCGCAGATCCCCGACCGCGAGCTCGGTGAGAAGAACGTCCACATCGGCCCGTCCGACTACGTCGCGTGGCTCGACGACCGCAAGTGGGCGTACGTCCGTCTCGAGGGCCGCGCCTTCGGCGACGTCCCGCTGAACCTGGAGTACAAGCTCGAGGTCTGGGACTCCCCGAACTCCGCCGGTGTCATCATCGACGCCCTGCGCGCCGCGAAGATCGCCAAGGACCGCGGCATCGGCGGCCCGATCCTGTCGGCGTCCAGCTACTTCATGAAGTCCCCGCCGGTCCAGTACTTCGACGACGAGGCGCTGGAGAACGTCGAGAAGTTCATCCGCGGCGAGGTCGAGCGCTGACCCACGCCGCAGCGCGAGGCACCGGGAGTCCCCGACACCTGGTCTTCGACTGTTCTTCCGCGGAGGGTCCCCGGGCAATGTGCCCGGGGACCCTCCGCGTGTGTGACCCTTGCCCTCATGCCTGTCGTACGTGATCTGCGCGTACTCCTGCGCCTGAGGGACTTCCGCAACCTGCTCGCCGTACGGCTGCTCTCCCAGGCCGCCGACGGCGTCTACCAGGTGGCGCTCGCCACCTACGTGGTGTTCTCCCCCGAGAAGCAGACCTCCCCCGCGGCCATCGCGTCCGCCATGGCGGTCCTGCTGCTGCCCTACTCGGCGATCGGCCCCTTCGCCGGGGTGCTCCTCGACCGGTGGCGCCGCCGCCAGGTCCTCCTCTTCGGCAACCTGCTGCGGGCCTTCCTCGCCTGCACCACCGCGATCCTGATCATCGCGCACGTCCCGGACTGGCTGTTCTACGCCTCGGCCCTGTCCGTGACCGCCGTCAACCGCTTCGTCCTGGCCGGGCTCGCCGCCTCCCTGCCCCGGGTCGTCGCCCCCGCCCAGCTGGTCACCGCCAACGCGCTCTCCCCCACCGCCGGCACCCTCGCGGCCGTCGCCGGCGGTGGCATGGCCTTCCTGCTGCGCCTGCTGGCCTCCGGCTCCAACGCCCTGGTCGTCCTGCTCGGTGCCGCCCTCTACCTGGCCGCGGCCCTGGTCTCGCTGCGCCTGGCCGCCGGACTGCTGGGGCCCGACCATCCGCCCGGCGTGCTCCACCCGTCGGTCGCCGAGGGAGCCGCGCTCACCGTCCGGGGCATGGCCGAGGGGCTGAGGCATCTGGCCGGGCGGCGCGAGGCGGCGCAGGCGCTCACCGCCATGACCCTGATGCGGTTCTGCTACGGGGCCCTCACCGTGACGCTGCTGATGCTCTGCCGCTACTCCTGGTCGGACACCGAGTCCGAGGGCCTGGCCCTGCTGGGGGTCGCCGTGGCCGTCTCGGGCGCCGGATTCTTCGCGGCCGCCGTGGTCACGCCCGGGCTGGCGGGGAGGCTCGGCACGCACGGCTGGATCACCGTCTGCTCGGCCTCGGCCGCCGTCCTGGTGCCCGCGCTCGGCCTGTTCTTCCTGCCGGGCCCCATGCTCGTCGCGGCCTTCGTCCTCGGCCTCGCCACCCAGGGCGCCAAGATCGCCACGGACACCGTGCTCCAGTCCCGCGTGGACGACGACTTCCGCGGCCGCGTCTTCTCCGTCTACGACGTGCTCTTCAACATCGCGTTCGTCGGTGCCGCCGGTGTGGCCGCGCTCATGCTTCCCGTCGACGGGCAGTCGGCAGCGCTGGTCGTCGGCGTCTCCGTCCTCTACGCGCTCACCGCCGCCTACATGCTGCGGCGGGGCGATGTTCCACGTGAAACATCTCCCCGGGCGTGAGGGCCCGCCGTCGGTGTTGCACGTTTCACGTGAAACACCGACGCGCGTGCTCGCGGGTCAGGACTGCGCGGCCCACCACTCCTTGAGGGCCGCGACGGCCGCATCGCGCTCCATCGGGCCGTTCTCCAGCCGCAGGTCCAGCAGGAACGCGTAGGCCTTGCCGATCACCGGGCCGGGGCCGACGCCCAGCTCCTGCATGATCTCGTTGCCGTTCAGGTCGGGCCGGATCGCATCCAGCTCCTCCTGCTCCTGGAGCTGCGCGATGCGCTCCTCCAGGCTGTCGTACGTGCGGGAGAGCGCGTTGGCCTTGCGCTTGTTGCGGGTGGTGCAGTCCGACCGCGTCAACTTGTGCAGGCGCTCGAGCAGTGGCCCCGCGTCGCGCACGTAGCGCCGCACCGCGGAGTCGGTCCACTCGCCGTCCCCGTAGCCGTGGAAGCGCAGGTGCAGCTCCACCAGCCGGGAGACGTCCTTGACCATGTCGTTGGAGTACTTCAGCGCGGTCATGCGCTTCTTGGTCATCTTCGCGCCCACCACCTCGTGGTGGTGGAAGGAGACCCGGCCGTCGCTCTCGAACCGGCGGGTGCGCGGCTTGCCGATGTCGTGGAGCAGGGCCGCGAGCCGCAGGACCAGGTCGGGGCCGTCCTCCTCCAGGGCGATCGCCTGCTCCAGCACGATCAGCGAGTGCTCGTAGACGTCCTTGTGCCGGTGGTGCTCGTCGCTCTCCAGCCGCAGCGCGGGCAGCTCGGGCAGCACGTGGTCGGCCAGCCCGGTGTCCACGAGCAGGCCGAGCCCCGTGCGGGGGTGCGCGGACAGCAGGAGCTTGTTCAGCTCACCCTGGATCCGCTCGGCCGAGACGATCTCGATCCGGTCGGCCATCGCCTTCATCGCCGCCACCACCTCGGGGGCGACCTCGAAGCCGAGCTGGGCGGCGAAGCGGGCCGCGCGCAGCATCCGCAGGGGGTCGTCGGAGAACGAGTCCTGCGGGGTGCCCGGGGTGCGCAGCACGCGCGCCTGGAGGTCCTCCAGACCGCCGTGGGGGTCCACGAACTCCTTCTCCGGCAGCGCGACAGCCATCGCGTTCACGGTGAAGTCGCGGCGGACGAGGTCCTCCTCGATCGAGTCGCCGTAGGAGACCTCCGGCTTGCGGGAGGTCCGGTCGTAGGACTCCGAGCGGTAGGTGGTGACCTCGATCTGGAAGCCGGCCTTCTGCGCGCCGACCGTGCCGAAGGCGATGCCGACGTCCCAGACCGAGTCCGCCCACGGCCGGATGATCTTCAGGACGTCCTCGGGGCGGGCGTCGGTGGTGAAGTCGAGGTCGTTGCCGAGACGGCCGAGCAGCGCGTCGCGTACGGACCCGCCGACCAGGGCGAGGCGGAAGCCCGCCTCCTGGAACCGGCGGCCGAGCTCGTCGGCGACAGGGGCGACCCGCAGCAGTTCACTGACCGCGCGGTGCTGCACCTGACTCAGGGCACTGGGGTTGTCTTCGTTGGCGTTCGGCACAACAGAAAAGGGTACGTGCCCCGCCCGGTGCGGGCTTCCCCGTTTGTGCCCACCCCGGCAGGCGAGGACCGGGGGGGGCGGTCCCGATCTTGTGGGGCAAGGCGCGGCACTCGCGCACAGCGGGGCTCGTTACCATGCGTGGACGCACATACGACGACCACTGACACTTCGAGGGACGGGCTAGCGCGTGGCCGAGGCGGCAGTCAACCAGGGGGCCCACCCCCAACCTGCCCGGCGCCGCCGGCTGAGCCGCGCAGCCGCCGCCCTGCTGGCCGGGACACCCGTGCTCGCCGCCCTGGTCTGCCTTCCCGCCCCCGCGGCGCAGGCCGCCGAGGCCGGAACCGTGGACGTCCAGCTCACCAGCGTGGCCCCCGCCGCGCCGGTGAAGACCGACACGCTCACCATCTCCGGAACGGTGGTCAACACCGGCCGCGAGACGATCACGGGCGCGCACGTGGGCCTGCGGGTCGGCCCGGCGCTGGGGGACCGGGCTTCGATCGACGAGGCGGCGGAGCGCGCCGGCTTCCGGGCGGGCACGGATCCGGGCGAGATCGACCAGACCTACTCGGTCAAGATCGCCTCGCTGCCCTCGAAGGTGAGCCAGACGTTCACGCTCTCGATTCCGGTGAACAAGCTGGAGCTGGACAAGGACGGGGTCTACCAGCTGGGCGTCTCCCTGTCCGGCGAGACCGACAGCCGGCCGTACGAGCAGGTCCTCGGCATCAAGCGGACCTTCCTGCCCTGGCAGCCGGAGGCGGCCGCCAAGCGCTCCCAGCTCACCTACCTGTGGCCGCTGATCTCCACCACCCACCTGACCGCCGAGACAGGCTCGGACGAGGTGCAGACCCCGGTCTTCCTGGACGACTCGCTCGCCGACGAGCTGCGGACCGGCGGCCGCCTGGAGCGGATGGTCTCCCTGGGCAAGGAGCTGCCGATCACCTGGGTCATCGACCCCGACCTGCTGTACACGGTCGACGCCATGACCAAGGGCTACCGGTACCGCACCCCGGACGGAAAGATCGTTCAGGGCAGGAACAAGGCCGTCGCCGAGCAGTGGCTGAGCTCGCTCGAGGCCGCCGTCCAGGGCAAGAAGGTCGTCGCGCTGCCGTTCGCGGACCCCGACATCGCCTCCCTCGCCCACCAGGGCAAGGACGTCTCCGGCACCCTGGGCCAGCTGCGGCCGGCCACGGACAAGGCGAAGCAGGCCGTGGAGACCGTGCTGCACGTCACGCCGTCCACCGACTTCTCCTGGCCCGTGGACGGGGCCATCGACCCATCCATCGTGAACGTCGCCACCTCGGCCGGCGCCCACAACGTGCTCGCCCGCAGCGACAGCCTCCAGGAGACCGGCGCCCTCGGCTACACCCCGTCGGCGGCCCGCCCCATCGGCGCGGGCGCCACCGCCGTCGTGGCCGACGCCGACCTGTCCACCGCCTTCGAGGGCGACATGCTGAGCGCCGCGAACTCCACGCTGGCCGTGCAGCGCTTCCTCGCCCACAGCCTCGCCCTGAACCTGCAGAAGACCGACAGCCAGCGCAGCTTCGTGGTGACCCCGCAGCGCACGCCGACCGCCACCCAGGCGCAGTCCATGGCCGAGGCCGTGCGGGCGCTGCAGGCGGGCCGCTGGACCCAGCCCGCGGACCTCGACGCCGCGGCGGCCGCCAAGCCCGACCCGGGGGTCAACACCCAGGTGCCGGGTGCGGGCCAGTACCCCGAGGCCCTGCGCAAGACCGAGCTGCCCGTCGCCGCCTTCGAGAAGATCCGCACCACGCAGAACACGCTCGACCACTTCAAGGTCATCCTGAGCGCACCCGACCGCGTCGAGATCCCGTTCGGCAACACCACCAACCGCGAGATGTCCACGTCCTGGCGGGGCCGCCCCCAGGAGGCCGCGCTCTACCGCGACCAGGTGCAGGAGTACCTGATCGGCCTCACCGAGAAGGTCAAGGTCGTCCCCAAGTCCGACGCCACCCTGTCCGGGCACAGCGCGACGATCCCGGTCAGCGTCCAGAACAGCCTCGTCCAGGACGTCCACAACCTCGTCCTGCGGGTGAAGTCCGCCAATCCGACCCGCCTGGTCTTCGGCGACAGCGGCGAGGCCGAGCAGGAAGTCACCGTGCAGGGCGGGCACAGCCAGACGGTGAAGTTCACCGCCAACGCCACGGCGAGCGGTCCCGTCGAGGTCACCGCCCAGCTCTTCACCGAGAACGGCGTGCCCTACGGCAAGGAGCGCAGGTTCACGGTGGAGGCCACCGAGATCACCCCGACCGTGATGCTCGTCATCGCCGGCGGCGTGCTGCTCCTGGTCCTGGCAGGCATCAAGATGTACGCCAGCCGCAAGCGCGTCGCGGCCCGGGCTGCAGCCGAGGAGAGCACGCAGCCGAGTGACGGGACCCCGGACACCGGAGTGCAAAGCACCGGGCCGTCCGGCGCGGGTGAGACAGTGGACCGTTGAGCGATGCCGTGGCCGGCCGGCCTGGGGACGATGAGGTGGGGTTTCGATGAACGCGCCGTACGACGGTGACCGTGCGCAGGGCACTGGCGCGCCCGCGCCCTCCCCGGGCGCGGACCCGGGCACCGCGCTGCCCGGGCAGGCAGGCGTACCCGCCCCCGCGCCCGACCGCGACCCGTACGTCCAGGACGCCTACGACCGCGATCCGTACCGGTCGCAGGACCTCTCGGCGCAGGACCCCGTGGCCGAGGTGCTCTACGACCGCGCCTCGCACCCCCCGCCGCCGCCCGGCACCTTCCGGGAGCCCGGCCCGCTGTACGCGGCCCCGCAGGCCCCGGCGCACGGCCCCGACCCGCGGGTGTGGGCGCAGACCCCGCCGCCCGAGCCGGACGGGCCCTCGCGCCACCTGCGGTACGGCGACCGCGCCACCACCACCGAGTTCGTGGGCGTGGACTCCCTCGTCACCAGCGCGGCGGAGGAGGAGCCCGAGACCGACGCCTTCGCACACCTGTACAAGGACCAGCAGGCGGTGCCCGGTGCGCCCGCCGAGGACGCGCCCGTCGCGGCCCCGGCCCCGAGCAAGCCCGCCGGCCGCGCCGCAGGCCTGCTGAAGTCCAGCGCCCTGATGGCCGCGGGCACGATCGTCTCGCGCATCACCGGCTTCCTGCGGACCCTGGTCATCGCGGCCGCGATCGGCGTCGGCACGTTCAACGACACGTACCAGATCGCCAACACGCTGCCCACGATGATCTACGTGCTGGTCGGCGGCGGCGCGCTCAACGCGGTCTTCATCCCGCAGCTGGTGCGCGCCATGAAGAACGACGACGACGGCGGCGAGGCCTACGCCAACCGCCTGCTGACGCTCGTCGTCGTCCTGCTGGCCGCCATCACCACGATCTGCGTCCTGGCCGCGCCGGTGTTCATCACCATGATGTCGCCGAAGATCGCCTCCGACCCGCACCAGATGGACGTCGCGGTCGCCTTCGCCCGCTACTGCCTGCCCACCATGTTCTTCATGGGCGTGCACGTGGTGCTCGGTCAGATCCTCAACGCCCGCGGCCGCTTCGGCGCGATGATGTGGACCCCGGTCCTCAACAACATCGTCGTCATCGCCACGTTCGGCGCCTTCATCTGGGCCTTCGGCGGCTTCACCACCTCCGGTGTCAGCGCCACCACGGTCACCGCGGAGGGCGTGCGCCTGCTCGGCCTCGGCACCCTCCTCGGCCTCACCGTGCAGGCCCTGGCGATGCTGCCCTACCTGCGCGACGCCGGCTTCTCCCCGCGCCTGCGCTTCGACTGGAAGGGCCACGGTCTGGGCAAGGCGGCCCGCCTGGCCAAGTGGACGTTCTTCTTCGTCCTCGCCAACCAGATCGGCCTCGTCGTGGTGACCCAGCTCGCCACCTGGTCCGGCTCGGTCGCCGAGAAGCAGGGCCACCCGGGCACCGGCATCACCGCCTACAACTACGCGCTGCTGCTCTGGCAGATGCCGCAGGCCATCATCACCGTCTCCGTCATGACGGCCGTCCTGCCCAGGATTTCCCGCTCCGCCCACGACGGGGACGCCGCCGCCGTCCGCGACGACATCTCCTACGGGCTGCGCACCTCGGCCGTCGCGATCGTGCCCTGCGCCTTCGCGTTCCTCGCCCTCGGCGTCCCGATGTCCACCCTGCTCTACGCCGGCTCCGGCGCAGGCGCCCAGAACATCGGCTACGTGCTGATGGCCTTCGGCCTCGGACTCATCCCGTACTCCGTCCAGTACGTCGTGCTGCGCGGCTTCTACGCGTACGAGGACACCCGCACGCCCTTCTACAACACCGTCATCGTCGCCGCCGTCAACGCCGCCGTCTCCACTGCCGCGTTCTTCGTGCTCCCCGCCCGATGGGCCGTCGTCGGCATGGCCGCCGCCTACGGCCTCGGCTACACCGTGGGCGTCGGCGTCGCGTGGAAGCGCCTGCGCAAGCGGCTCGGCGGCGACCTCGACGGCGCCCACGTGCGCCGCACCTACACCCGCCTCACCGGCGCCTGCATCCCCGCCGCCGCGGTGGGCGGGGGCGCGGCCTACGCCGTCATGCAGTGGCTGGGCAGCGGAGTCCTCGGCTCCGCCCTCGCGCTGACCGTCGGCGGCGCCGCCCTGGCCGTGGTGTTCCTGCTCGCCGCCAAGCGGATGCGCATCGAGGAGCTCAACGCCATGGTGGGCATGGTCCGCGGGCGCATGGGCCGCTGATGCGTACAACCGTCGCACCCCTTCGCGTGTCGTGCATAGCACCGGACTGTGGGCACAATTGGCATGACTTCGCAGACTGGCCGACAGCGCGTAACGGATGGGGAGGCAGGAACGACGGTGGCGGAACGTAGCACGGCTGCCGTCGACGTGGCCGACAACGGCGGCGACCAGCCGCCGGTCGCTGATGCAGCGAAGGCCATGGCCGACGGGGTGGACACCCAGAACGGACGAGCCGCGGACGGACCCATGCCAGAAAAGGACGGCGAGCGTAGGAAAGCGGCTCCTGCTGCCGCGCCCGAACTCCACAGCGGCCACAAGCTCGCACGGCGCTACCGCCTCGAGGAGTGCGTCACCCGTCTGGACGGATTCAGCAGCTGGCGCGCGATGGACGAGAAGCTGCGCCGCGCCGTCGGCGTCCACCTGCTGCCCGCCGACCACCCGCGGGCGCGCTCCGTCCTGGCCGCCGCACGCTCCTCCGCCCTGCTCGGAGACCCCCGCTTCGTCCACGTCCTCGACGCCGTGGAGGACAGCGACCTCGTCTACGTCGTCCACGAGTGGCTGCCCGACGCCACCGAACTGACCGCGCTCCTCGCCGCCGGCCCGCTGGAGCCCCACGAGTGCTACCAGCTCGTCAGCCAGGTCTCCCAGGCCATGGCCGCCGCGCACCGCGAGGGCCTGGCCCACCTGCGCCTGACGCCCAGCGCGATACTGCGCACCTCCACGGGCCAGTACCGCATCCGCGGCCTGGCCGTGAACGCCGCCCTGCGCGGCATCACCAGCGACACCCCGCAGCGCACCGACACCGAGGCCATCGGGGCCCTGCTGTACGCCTCCCTCACCCAGCGCTGGCCGTACGAGACCGACGCGTACGGCCTCACCGGCCTGCCCAAGGGCGTCGGCCTGATCCCGCCGGACCAGGTCCGCGCCGGCGTCCACCGGGGCCTGGGCCAGCTCGCCATGCGCGCCCTCGCCAACGACGGCGCCACCGCATCGCGGCAGGAGCCCGCCTGCACCACCCCCGAGGAGCTGGCCAAGGCGGTCGCCGCGATGCCCCGCATCCGGCCCCCGGAGCCCGCGTTCACGGCCCCGCCCGAATACCAGCACACCACCTACCAGCAGGGCAGCTACGGCCGTCCGCCCGCGCACCCCGGCATGCCCGGCACCCAGCCCATCGCCGTCCCCCCGCCGCCCCCGCTGCAGAGCCGTACCGGCCGCGTCCTGAAGTGGGGCGTGGCCGCCCTGCTCATCGCCGCCCTCGGCCTGGGCAGCTGGCAGCTGGCCGACACCCTGCTGGACCGCGTCAAGGGCGACAGCGGCGGCGGCAGCACCTCGCAGACCGCCAAGCCCAGCGAGGACCCGAAGCCCAAGCCGAGCACGCAGCTGCGCATCAGCAGCGCCTCCGTCTTCGGCAAGGATCCGATCAAGGCCGAGGATGCCGGGAAGGCCGTCGACGGCGACTCCGACACCGCGTGGAGGACGATTCGGTTCGACGGCTACGGGGGCAAGTTCGGCAACCTGGACAGCTACGACGACGGCAGCGGCATCATCGTCGACCTCGGCAGCGTCAAGGAAGTCACGGGCTTCGAGGCGGACATGTTCGCCGCCGGCCACAAGCTCGAAGTCCGGGCCGCCGCCCCGGACGCCTCCTCGGCGCGCACCATCGCCGACTTCCCCCAGGAGCTCCACAAGCTGGGCACCACGGGGAAGAAGGTGCAGGGCATCCTCGCCACCCCGGTGAAGACCCGCTTCGTGCTGGTCCACATCACCGTGCTGCCCCCGGAGAACGGGGACAGCTACCGCGGCGGCATCAAGGAGATCAGGGTCATGGGCACGGGCGACTAGCCCGGCTCCGCACGACAGGTCCCGGGTCCGCTGCGCCGTCGGCACGGCGGACCCTCGTATTCGTCCCGCCCGCCCCGTACGCTCCCTTCGGGGAGGGGAGGTGTGATGCACGACGCGACGCCCGGCGAGGGCGGCGACAGCGACCGGGACCTGCTCGCACGGCACGTCGCCGGCGACGCCGGCGCCTTCGGCGAGCTCGTACGCCGCCACCGCGACCGGCTGTGGGCGGTGGCCCTGCGCACCCTCGGCGACCGGGAGGAGGCCGCGGACGCCGTGCAGGACGCCCTGGTCTCCGCCTACCGGGCGGCGCACACCTTCCGCGGCGAGTCCGCCGTGACCACCTGGCTGCACCGCATCACCGTCAACGCCTGCCTGGACCGGGCCCGCAAGGCGGCCTCCCGCAAGACCGCCCCCCTCGACGACACCGAGCGCCTGGAACGCCTGCTGGAGCCCCACGAGTCCGCCGAGGCCCCCGCGGAGCGCCACGACCTCCACCGCCAGCTGCTGGCGGCCCTCGCCACCCTGCCCGCCGACCAGCGGGCCGCGCTGGTCCTCGTCGACATGCAGGGATACTCCGTCGCCGAGGCGGCCCGCGTCCTCGACGTCCCCACCGGCACCGTGAAGAGCCGCTGTGCGCGCGGCCGGGCCAAACTCGTCCCGATGCTCACTCATCTGCGCTCGAATGCCGTGGATAACACCGCCGCGGAGCGGGGAAGGAACCGGACGCCGGGGACACCCGTCCCACCAGCGGCAGACCCGGGTCATCCAGCCCCGGGCGCAGACACGGTGAAGGGCGGAGGTGGACGAACGTGACTCCCGCAGCCGGCACGATCCGGCACCCTGACGTCTCGGAGATCTCCGACCTGACCGAGGGAATCCTCTCCCCGGCCCGGACCGCCGAGGTGCGCCGCCACCTGCACGACTGCCCCCTGTGCGCCGACGTCCACGCCTCCCTGGAGGAGATCCGCTCCCTGCTGGGCACCCTGCCGGGGCCGCCCCGCATGCCCGCCGACATCGCCGGGCGCATCGATGCCGCCCTCGCCGCCGAGGCCCTCCTCGACTCCACCACCCCCAGGGCCGAGGACCGGTCGGCCGCCGCAGCGGACGGCGACCGCGAGGCACTTCCCCAAGCGGCCGCGGCCGGGGCGCCGACCACGCCCTCCGGACCGAGCGGACGCCGCCCCGCCGGTCACCCGGTCGGCGGGACGGGCCCCGGGCGCCGCCGCGCCCGCCGCCGGATCACGATCCTCGGCGGCCTGGCCGCCGCCGCTGCCTGCGCCTTCGGCGTCTTCCTCACCGGGAACCCCTCCGGCCCCGGCTCCCCGGACACCGCCGCCCGTCACGCCGCCACCAGCGAGAACCCGCAGCCGACGACGGCCGGCGGCTACACGGCCCAGGGCCTCCAGGACAGCGTCCGCCGGCTCCTGGCCGCGGACCCCGGAGCCAAGGCCTCCACGACGGAGGGCAACCGCACCTACGGCCTGGAGAACACCCCGCCCGGCCCGGGTCTCGTGCCCGGCGAGCGCTCGGGAACCGACGCCGCCGCGGTCCCGCCCTGCGTCCGGCAGGGCACCGGCCGCACCGACGCCCCGCTCGCCGCGGAGCGGGGCAGCTACGAGGGCGCCCGGGCCTACCTCGTCGTCCTTCCGCATCCGGGTGACCCGGACCGGGTCGACGCCTACGTCATCGGCGCCGACTGCGCGGACACCCCTGCGGGCGGCCCCGGCAAGCCGCTGCTGACCAGGACCTACCCCCGGAGCTGACAGCTTGCGGCCCGGACAGGAGCGGGCCGGGAATGTGCGCGCCGTAGGATCCGTTGGGTGGGGTGAGACTCCACAACGGCCCCGGCACACAGCAGCGCGCAGTCCACAGAGACGAGGAAGAAACCCGTGAGCGACGTACGTAACGTGATCATCATCGGCTCCGGGCCGGCCGGTTACACCGCCGCCCTGTACACCGCACGCGCTTCGCTCAAGCCGCTGGTCTTCGAAGGCGCCGTCACCGCCGGCGGCGCGCTGATGAACACCACCGAGGTCGAGAACTTCCCCGGGTTCCAGGACGGCATCATGGGCCCGGACCTCATGGACAACATGCGCGGCCAGGCCGAGCGCTTCGGCGCCGAGCTCGTTCCGGACGACATCGTCTCCGTGGACCTCACCGGTGAGATCAAGACCGTCACCGACACCGCCGGCACCGTGCACCGCGCCAAGGCCGTCATCGTCGCGACCGGCTCCCAGCACCGCAAGCTCGGCCTGCCCAACGAGGACGTCCTCTCCGGCCGCGGCGTCTCCTGGTGCGCCACCTGCGACGGGTTCTTCTTCAAGGACCAGGACATCGCCGTCGTCGGCGGCGGCGACACCGCGATCGAGGAAGCCACCTTCCTCTCCCGGTTCGCCAAGTCCGTCACCGTCGTCCACCGCCGCGACGCCCTGCGCGCCTCCAAGGCCATGCAGGACCGCGCCTTTGCCGACCCCAAGATCAAGTTCGCCTGGGACAGCGAGGTCGCCGAGATCCACGGCGACCAGAAGCTCTCCGGCCTCACCCTGCGCAACACCAAGACCGGTGAGACCTCCGAGCTCGCCGTGACCGGCCTCTTCATCGCCGTCGGCCACGACCCGCGCACCGAACTGTTCAAGGACCAGCTGGAGCTCGACGACGAGGGCTACCTCAAGGTCGAGGCCCCCTCCACGCGCACCAACCTCACCGGCGTGTTCGGCGCCGGCGACGTCGTGGACCACACGTACCGTCAGGCCATCACCGCCGCGGGCACCGGCTGCTCCGCCGCCCTCGACGCGGAGCGCTTCCTCGCCGCCCTCTCGGACGCCGAGAAGGCCGCCGCGACCGTCTGACCCCCCGAACGCCCCCCCCAGCCCAACACCCCGCAGGAAGAATCAGGAGGCCGCTGTGGCCGGCACCCTCAAGAACGTCACCGACGCCGACTTCGACACCGAGGTCCTCAGGAGCGACAAGCCCGTCCTGGTGGACTTCTGGGCCGCATGGTGCGGTCCTTGCCGCCAGATCGCGCCGTCCCTGGAGGCCATCGCGGCCGAGTACGGCGACCAGATCGAGATCGTCAAGCTCAACATCGACGAGAACCCGGCCACGGCCGCCAAGTACGGCGTCATGTCGATCCCGACCCTGAACGTCTACCAGGGCGGCGAGGTCGCCAAGACCATCGTCGGTGCCAAGCCGAAGGCCGCCATCCTGCGCGACCTCGACGCCTTCATCCAGACGAAGACCGTCTGACAGCAGTGAAGGCCGCCTGACGGCAATGTTTCACGTGAAACGGGGCCGCCCCCCTCACAGGGGCGGCCCCGTTCGCATGTTTCGTGCCCCCAAGGCCTGACGCTCACAGCGGCCGCAGTGCCGGCTCCTTGCGGGCCGCACCCAGCAGGCGGTCCAGCGCCATCTCCACGTCTTCCTTCCACGACAGCGTCGAGCGCAACTCCAATCGCAGCCGCGGGTGCACGGGATGCGGGCGCACCGTCTTGAAGCCCACTGCGAGCAGATGGTCCGCCGGCAGCAGACACGCCGGCCCCTCCCACCGTGCATCGCCGAACGCCTCGATCGCCCGGAACCCCCGCCGCAGCAGGTCCTTGGCCACCGTCTGGACCATTACCCGTCCCAGCCCCTGGCCCTGATACCCCGGCATGATCCACGAAGTGATCAGCTGCACCGCATCCGGAGACACCGGGCTGGTCGGAAAGGCAGTGGACCGCGGGACATACGCCGGCGGCGCGTAGAGCACGAAGCCCACCGGAACCTCGTCCACGTAGACCACGCGGCCGCACGAACCCCACTCCAGCAGGACGGCGGAGATCCACGCCTCCTTCTCGAGCTCCGGAGTCCCCGCCTTCACGGCGGCCTCACCGCTGACGGGATCGAGCTCCCAGAAGACGCAGGACCGGCAACGCCGAGGCAGATCCTGGAGGTTGTCCAGTGTGAGAGGTACCAGCCGACGCCCCATGAGCGCATGGTATCCACAGCCCGAATCAGGAGAAACCGCAACAAGGCAAAGGGCGGACCGCGCCGGCACGCACCGGCACGACCCGCCCTACGGCGGCCCGGAACTCACTCCCCGGACAGGCCCTGCTCCAGCACCCGGCCCTCACCCGGCGCCATCGTCGTCAGGATCCGCTCCAGATCCTCCATCGAGGCGAACTCAACGGTGATCTTTCCCTTCTTCTGGCCCAGGTCCACCTTCACCCGGGTCTCGAACCGGTCCGACAGCCGGGTCGCCAGCTCGCTCAGCGCCGGGGCCACCCGGGCACCCGCCCGCGGCCCCTTGGGCTTCACGGTGGTCGCGGGCTCCGAGCCCATCAGCGACACGATCTCCTCGACCGCACGGACCGAGAGGCCCTCGGCCACGATGCGGGCTGCCAGCTGGTCCTGGGCCTCGTGGTCCTGCACGCCCACCAGCGCGCGGGCGTGCCCCGCCAGGAGGACGCCCGCAGCCACCCGGCGCTGCACCGGCGGCGACAGCTTCAGCAGCCGCAGGGTGTTGGTCACCTGGGGACGGGAACGGCCGATCCGGTCGGCCAGCTCGTCGTGGGTGCAGTTGAAGTCCTGCAGCAGCTGGTCGTAGGCCGCAGCCTCCTCCAGCGGGTTCAGCTGAGCCCGGTGGAGGTTCTCCAGCAGCGCGTCCAGCAGCAGCTTCTCGTCGTCCGTCGCCCGGATGATCGCCGGGATCCGCTCCAGCCCCGCCTCACGGCACGCCCGCCACCGGCGCTCGCCCATGACCAGCTCGTAGCGGCCCGGACCTGCCTGCCGCACCACCACCGGCTGGAGCAGGCCCACCTCCTGGATGGAGGTCACCAGCTCCGCCAGCGCGTCCGCGTCGAACACGTCGCGGGGCTGCCGCGGGTTCGGCGTGATCGCATCCATCGGCAGCTCGGCGAAGGTCGCCCCCGCCACCTCGTGGGCCGCGGGCTCCACTACCTCCGGCGCGTCGACCACGACGGCGGAGGTTTCTCCCCCGCCCACCGCCGGTGGAGCCCCCAGCGAAACATCCGCCTGCGCGAGCGAAGCCAGCTTCGCCGCCGCGACTCCGCGCTCCGAGGGCAGCACCGGCACCGCGGCCGGAGACGTCGACCCCGTACCGATCACCGACGGCGTCTTCTCCTGCGGAGCCGCGGGAATCAGCGCGCCGAGCCCCCGCCCCAGACCCCTACGTCGCTCACTCACTGGATGCCCTCCGCCATGCTCTGCGTGCTGTTCATGCCCGCGCCCATGTGGGCGTTGCGGGCGTCGTACTGGATTCCGGCTCCGCGGTACGCGATCTCCCGCGCCGCCTCCATGTAGGAGAGGGAACCGCTGGACCCTGGATCGTAGGTGAGCACCGTCTGCCCGTAGCTGGGGGCTTCGGAGATGCGCACCGACCGGGGGATGCTCGTGCGCAGCACCTCGTTGCCGAAGTGGGAACGCACCTCGTCCGCCACCTGGGACGCGAGCCGGGTCCTGCCGTCGTACATCGTCAGCAGGATCGTGGAGACGTGCAGCGTCGGGTTCAGGTGGGCCCGGACCAGGTCGACGTTGCGCAGGAGCTGGCCCAGGCCCTCCAGTGCGTAGTACTCGCACTGGATCGGGATCAGCACCTCGGCGCCGGCGACCAGAGCGTTCACCGTCAGGAGCCCCAGCGAGGGCGGGCAGTCGATCAGGATGTAGTCGAGCGGCTGCTCGTACGCCTGGATGGCCCGCTGGAGCCGGCTCTCACGGGCGACGAGCGAGACCAGCTCGATCTCCGCGCCCGCCAGGTCGATCGTGGCCGGGGCACAGAAGAGCCCTTCCACGTCCACCACCGGCTGGACGACCTCGAGCAGCGGGCGGCTGTCCACCAGCACGTCGTAGATCGACGGCACATCCGCGTGGTGGTCGATACCGAGCGCCGTGGAGGCATTGCCCTGCGGGTCCAGGTCGATCACCAGGACGCGGGCACCGTGCAGCGCCAGCGAGGCCGCCAGATTCACCGTCGTGGTGGTCTTGCCGACGCCGCCCTTCTGGTTGGCGACCACGATCACCCGGCGCTGATCCGGGCGGGGCAGCCCCTCGCCGGCACGGCTCAGCGCCTGGACCGCAAAGGGGGCGACTCCGCCGCTGGGCGTGTCGTTGTCGGCAAGGGGCACAGACGATGTTTCACGTGAAACATCGCCGCCCGCCGATTCAGAGCGGGGACCGGGGACCGGATCGGCCATCGGCCCCGCGAGGTTGGCGTCGGACCGCACGGTGTCACTCTCCTCGACATCAGGCTCGCGATGAACAGAGCCTGCCATGTCCCCGGGGTCGCGAACCAGCGGGGCCCGTACTCCTGTGGATGAATCCACCGTTGTGGACAACTCCGTCCCCCCTTCTCCCGTGCGGGAGCGGGGAGCCGCGGCTGCACGGCCGCGGCTGATGATTCCGTGCAGCAGAGAGCGATGTTTCACGTGAAACACGATGCCGGGACCACGACTGCAGGCCCCTACGACACTCCGAAATCCATACCTATAGGGCCCAACACGCGCGAAAGGGGCCCGGTGGAATCCTCTGGTTCCACCGGGCCCCTCCTCGCGCCGTCCGGGTCCTCAACGTCGCCGGCGGGTCCGGCCCACGCGCGCGGCCTTGGCCCGCTTGGCGGCGAACCTCACACCGCCGGGGCTCTCACCGACCTCGACCCGGACCACGGTCGACATCGGGTCCACGACCCCCTCGCCGACCTGGAGCACCGAGGTCTTCACCACGCCCAGCTTCGCCAGAGCGGCCTTCGCCGCCACCAGCTCCTCCTCGGCAGTGTCGCCCTTGAGAGCCAGCATCTCGCCGTACGGGCGCAGCAGCGGCACGCCCCAGCCGGCGAGCCGGTCCAGCGGGGCCACCGCGCGCGCCGTCACCACGTGCACCGGCTGCACCTTGCCGAGAACCTCCTCGGCCCGCCCGCGCACCACCGTGACGTGGTCCAGGCCCAGCAGCTCCACGGCCTCCTGGAGGAAGGTCGTCCGCCGCAGCAGCGGCTCCAGCAGCGTGATCTTCAGATCGCGCCGCACCAGGGCCAGCGGGATGCCGGGCAGGCCGGCACCGGAGCCCACGTCGCAGACCGTGACGCCCTCGGGCACCACCTCCGAGAGCACGGCGCAGTTCAGCAGGTGCCGCTCCCACAGCCGCGGGACCTCACGCGGACCGATCAGGCCGCGCTTGACGCCCGCGTCCGCCAGCAGCTCCGCGTACCGCACAGCTTCCGGGAAAAACTCGCCGAACACCGCGCGCGCCTGTTCGGGCGCCGGGGGAAGCTCCGCTGCCTCCGTCACGGGGACCGTCCTTCCGTATTGCGTACCGCGCTTGCGTACCACGGCACTGCCAGGCTGACAAACTTCGGCCCCGCCTGCGACACAGACGGGGCCGAACCATCGGATGTACGGGTCAGGCAGGGAGCACGACGACGAAGCGCTGCGGCTCCTCGCCCTCCGACTCGCTGCGCAGACCGGCGGCCGCCACGGCGTCGTGGACGACCTTGCGCTCGAACGGGGTCATGGGGGCCAGCTTCAGCGGCTCGCCGGACGCCTTCACGTCTGCCGCGGCCTTGGCGCCCAGCGCCGCCAGCTCCTCGCGCTTCTTCGCCCGGAACCCGGCGATGTCCAGCATCAGCCGGCTGCGGTCCCCGGTCTCACGGTGCACGGCGAGGCGGGTGAGCTCCTGGAGCGCCTCCAGGACCTCGCCGTCGCGGCCCACGAGCTTCTGCAGGTCACGGCTGCCCGAGTCGCTGACGATCGACACCGAGGCACGGTCGGCCTCCACGTCCATGTCGATGTCACCGTCCAGGTCGGCGATGTCGAGCAGACCCTCGAGGTAGTCGGCCGCGATCTCACCCTCCTGCTCGAGGCGGGTCAGGGTGTCGCCACTCTCAGCGGCGGCCGTGGTGGTGCCTTCCGTCACGGGAGGGACTCCTTCTTACTTCTTGGAAGAGGGCTTGGAGGGCGGCGTCTGACGCTGTGCCTTCGTCTGGCGCTTGGGCTGCTGGCGCTTGGCGGCACCGCCGCTCGCCGCGTCGGAGTCCGCCGTCGCCTCGGCACTCTTGATCACGGAGCCGTCCGCCTGGGCGGCCAGGCCCTGCTTCGTCAGAGCAGTGATGAACTTGCGCTCGTTGTCGTTGCGGTCCGGGCCCTTGGCCACGATCGTCGCGACGATCTTCTTCCGGCGCCGGCCCTTCACGTCACCGTGGGAGCCGATGTGCTTCAGCAGGCGGGTCAGGTACTGGTCCTGCGCCTTGCTGCCGGGGGTCGGGTTCTGGTTGATCACGTACATCTGCTGGCCCATGGTCCACACGTTCGTGGTCAGCCAGTAGACGAGGACACCGACGGGGAAGTTGATGCCCATGAAGGCGAAGATCAGCGGGAAGATGTACATGAGCATCTTCTGCTGCTGCATGAACGGCGTCTTGACCGACAGGTCGACGTTCTTCTGCATCAGCTGGCGCTGCGTGTAGAACTGCGACAGCGACATCATGATGATCATCACCGCGGTGACGACCCGGACGTCCATGAGGCTGGCGCCGAGCGCGGCGACCTTCTCCTCGCTGTCCATGAACTTCGCAGCCAGCGGAGCACCGAAGATGTGCGCCTGACGGGCGCTCTCCAGCAGCGACTGGTTGATGACGCCGATCGTCTTGCCGTTGGCGATGGCCGACAGCACGCTGTACAGCGCGAAGAAGAACGGGGACTGCGCCAGAATCGGAAGGCACGAGGAGAGCGGGTTGGTACCCGTCTCCTTGTACAGCTTCATCATCTCTTCGGACTGACGCTGCTTGTCGTTCTTGTAGCGCTCCTGGATCGCCTTCATCTTCGGCTGGAGCGCCTGCATACCGCGCGTTGCCTTGATCTGCTTCACGAAGAGCGGGATGAGGCAGATACGGATCAAGATCACCAGGGACACGATGGACAGGCCCCAGGCCCATCCGCTGTCCGGGCCGAAGATCGCACCGTACAGCGTGTGGAACTGGACGATGATCCACGAGACGGGCGTGGTGATAAAGCTGAACAGACTGGCAATCGTGTCCACTAATCAGGCTCCTTGAGCATTGCGAGGTCTACGCAACGCACTGCGCAGCTGCTCGTGCCAACGCGGGCGTTTACGAGGTGGGACATGGTCGACACCACCTGCGGACCACGGGTTGCACCGCAGGATCCGCCAGGCGGTCAGGACCGTCCCCTTCACCGCACCATGCCGGTCGATGGCCGTGTACCCGTAGTGCGAGCACGAGGGGTAGTAGCGGCACACCGGCCCGAGCAGCGGACTGATCGTCCACTGGTACAGCTTGATCAAAGCGAGCAGCGGGTACTTCATCGAGCTGCGCCTCCCAGGAGCCGCAGCAGAGCGGCATCCAGGTCCCGGGCCAGATCGTCGAGGCCGGCATCACCCGATCCGGGCAATGCCCGCACCACCACCAGGCTACCGGCGGGCAGCCGGGACAGCCGCTCGCGCACCAGATGGCGCAGGCGGCGTTTGACCCGGTTGCGGACCACGGCACCGCCCACGGCCTTGCTGACGACGAAACCCGCACGCGTCGGGGGATCTGTCTCCCCCGGCCCGTGCGGGTCCGTTGCACCGCTTGTACGTAGGTGGACGACGAGGAGCGGGCGACCGGCCCGGCGGCCTCGGCGTACCGCGCTCGCGAAGTCCTCGCGCCGCCTCAGCCGATTTTCGGGAGACAGCACGACGTCACGATCCGCGTGTGATTACGCGGAGAGGGCGGCGCGGCCCTTGCTGCGACGGTTCGCGAGGATCGCGCGACCGGCACGGGTACGCATCCGCAGGCGGAAGCCGTGGGTCTTGGCGCGACGACGGTTGTTCGGCTGGAAGGTGCGCTTGCTCACTCGGGGGCTCCAGAAAATGAATCGTTGTGGCGGTACATCGCCTGGCTGTCACCGTGCGCCCACGAGGAACTCGCGTGTTCGCCCGAGTGGACACCGCTAAATGATCACAATGAGTGATCTTCGCCCATCGGTAGGCAGGCGGCAGCAGCCATCGACAACTCGACCTCGTTACGGTACGCGCGGCTACGCCATCCGGTCAAACCGAGCCGAGACCACCCCGCACTGTGCACAGGCTGTGGACAACGACTTGAACCGCACCCGTCGCCCTGACTACCGTTGCCTGATCCCGGATTCTTTTGTCCCGACCGTCCCAAAGAACCACACCTTCGTGGGACCCCTGTGAGAGAGCGTGCCCTGTGGCTGACGTACCTGCCGATCTTGCCGCAGTGTGGCCAAGGGTGCTCGAAAAGCTCCTCGGAGAGGGACAGCACGCCATCGAGCCCAAGGACCAGCAGTGGGTCGAGCGGTGCCAGCCCCTGGCCCTCGTCGCCGACACCGCGCTGCTCGCCGTCCCCAATGAATACGGCAAGCGCGTCCTCGAAGGCCGCCTCGCGCCCCTGATCAGCGATGCCCTCAGCCGCGAGTGCGGCCGCCCCATCCGCATCGCCATCACCGTCGACGACTCCGCCGGCGAGCCCGCGCCCGCCCCCCAGCGCTCCGAGTCCTACGAGCCCTACGGCGGCCAGCGCCCCGGCGGCCACACCGGCCCCGGCCCCGCCGACGACCAGCTGCCCACCGCCCGCCCCGCCTACCCGGACTACCAGCAGCCCCGCCCCGAACCCGGGGCCTGGCCCCGCGGCGGGCAGCAGGACGACTACGGGTGGCAGCAGCCGCGCCTCGGCGGCTTCCCCGAGCGCGACCCGTACGCCTCCCCGCAGCCGGGCTACCTCCAGCAGCCCGAGCCGGGCGGCTACGACAAGGGCTCCTACGAGCAGCAGTCGTACGAATCGCAGTACGACCAGTCCTACGACCAGCCGTACGAGCAGTCGCCCGCGACGCGCCCGGCGCCCGGCCGGCCCGCGCCGCCGCCGGCCCCGTCCGGCGGCTCCACCTCGGGCCCGCTGGAGCCGACCGCCCGGCTGAACCCCAAGTACCTCTTCGACACCTTCGTCATCGGCGCCTCCAACCGCTTCGCGCACGCGGCCGCGGTGGCCGTCGCCGAGGCGCCGGCGAAGGCGTACAACCCCCTCTTCATCTACGGGGAGTCCGGCCTCGGCAAGACGCACCTGCTGCACGCCATCGGGCACTACGCACGGAGCCTCTACCCGGGCACCCGGGTCCGCTACGTGAGCTCGGAGGAGTTCACGAACGAGTTCATCAACTCCATCCGCGACGGCAAGGGCGACGCGTTCCGCAAGCGCTACCGCGAGATGGACATCCTGCTGGTCGACGACATCCAGTTCCTCGCGAGCAAGGAGTCGACGCAGGAGGAGTTCTTCCACACCTTCAACACCCTCCACAACGCCAACAAGCAGATCGTGCTCTCCTCCGACCGGCCGCCCAAGCAGCTGGTCACCCTGGAGGACCGGCTCCGCAACCGCTTCGAGTGGGGTCTGATCACCGACGTCCAGCCGCCCGAGCTGGAGACCCGCATCGCGATCCTGCGCAAGAAGGCCGTCCAGGAGCAGCTCAACGCCCCGCCGGAGGTACTGGAGTTCATCGCCTCCCGCATCTCGCGCAACATCCGCGAGCTGGAGGGGGCGCTAATCCGGGTCACGGCGTTCGCGAGCCTGAACCGGCAGCCGGTCGACCTCGGGCTGACCGAGGACGTCCTGAAGAACCTGATCCCCGGCGGTGAGGACTCGGCGCCCGAGATCACGGCCTCGGACATCATGGCGGCCACCGCCGACTACTTCGGCCTCACCGTGGACGACCTGTGCGGCTCCTCGCGCAGCCGCGTGCTGGTCACCGCCCGGCAGATCGCCATGTACCTGTGCCGGGAGCTCACCGACCTGTCGCTGCCCAAGATCGGGGCGCAATTCGGCGGCCGGGACCACACCACCGTCATGCACGCGGACCGCAAGATCCGGGCCCTGATGGCGGAGCGCCGCTCCATCTACAACCAGGTCACCGAGCTCACCAACCGCATCAAGAACGGCTGAGCCGAGGCGCCTGCGAGTCCCCTTCCGAGTCCCCTTCCGAGGGCCCTTCCGAGTCCCCTTCCGAGGGCCCTTCCGAGTCCCCTTCCGAGGGCCCTCCCGAGGCACCCTCCGACGGCTCCTCCGCCCCCTCTCAGCCCCCTTCTCCGTCCCTTCACACCTCTCTTCAGGGCGCTCCCGGGTCACTCCGGGGGCGCCCTTCTTCGTGCGCGCGCCCTCGGTCTGTTCGAATACGCCCCCTGTGGAGCAACTTGTCCACAGATTGCGGGACTTTCTGTGGTCCACAGGCTGGGGACGGGTTCCGTCGCCCACAATCTGTCCACAGGGCAGCCTGTTGATGCGCCATCAGAGCAGGTCAGTAGCCTGTGGAATTGTGCGCAGGAGCTGTCCACAGGCTGTGGACAGAAGATCCGTCCACAGCTTCGTCCACGGCGTTGTCCACCGTCGACCCACAGGTTCCCCCATCCTGTGCACAGGATCCGACGACTTACCCACACCGCTGTCCACTGTTCGGCAACAGCAGCCCCCTGCTCACCGCCCGGAGTGAAAGCCGTCACACAGAAGTCGACGTTTGGGCTGTGGAGTACTGGGGGAAAGCTGGGGACACACCTGTGGAGTAGTCCGGGTCACCTGGGGATGGCCTGTGCAGAAGTTTTCGTTCTCCACAGCACCCTCCTGTTGTCCACCGGTGCCGCCCACAGGGTGTGGGGATAAAAAACGGTTGCTGACCTGCGCAAACCGCGTTATCCACGGTTTCCACAGGCCCTACTACTACCCCCATGGACAGTTAGCCCGGATTCGGTTTTCAAGCGGGTGCTGTGCACAACGTGGTCGAGAGGCCTCCCCGACACCTCGCTCCCGATTTGACGGCCGGCAGCACCGACTGTCGGCGCCGTACGTCAGACTGGTCCCCGGCATCGAGGCTCCGAGCCGTCCAGGCACCGAGGCAGCGAGAGCCGACGACGAAGGCCGGCAGGCGAGCGAGCAACAGCAGGAGGCGGTTCCGGTGAAGATCCGGGTGGAGCGCGACGTACTCGCGGAGGCGGTGGCCTGGGCTGCCCGCAGCCTCCCGGCCCGGCCGCCGGTGCCCGTGCTCGCGGGCCTGCTGCTGAAGGCCGAGGAGGGCACGCTGTCCCTCTCCGGCTTCGACTACGAGGTCTCGGCCCGCGTCTCCGTCGAGGCGGACGTGGAGGAGGACGGCACCGTCCTCGTCTCCGGCCGGCTCCTCGCCGACATCTGCCGCGCCCTCCCCAACCGGCCGGTGGAGATTTCCACAGACGGTGTACGGGCGACCGTGGTCTGCGGCTCCTCCCGATTCACACTCCACACCCTGCCTGTGGAGGAGTACCCGGCGCTGCCGCAGATGCCGACCGCGACGGGCACCGTCCCCGGCGAGGTCTTCGCCTCCGCCGCCGCCCAGGTCGCCATCGCCGCCGGCCGCGACGACACGCTGCCCGTCCTGACCGGTGTCCGCATCGAGATCGAGGGCGACCGCGTCACGCTGGCCTCCACCGACCGCTACCGCTTCGCGGTCCGCGAGTTCCTGTGGAAGCCGGAGAACCCGGACGCCTCCGCCGTGGCCCTGGTGCCCGCCAAGACGCTCCTGGACACCGCCAAGTCCCTGACCAGCGGTGACACCGTCACCCTGGCGCTGTCCGGCTCTGGCGCGGGCGAGGGCCTCATCGGCTTCGAGGGCGCCGGCCGCCGCACCACCACCCGCCTCCTCGAGGGTGACCTGCCCAAGTACCGCACCCTCTTCCCGACGGAGTTCAACTCCATCGCGGTGATCGAGACCGCCCCGTTCGTCGAGGCCGTCAAGCGCGTGGCCCTGGTGGCCGAGCGCAACACCCCGGTCCGCCTCAGCTTCGAGACGGGCGTGCTGACCCTGGAGGCCGGCTCCTCCGACGATGCACAGGCTGTGGAGCGCGTCGACGCCCAGCTGGAGGGCGACGACATCTCGATCGCCTTCAACCCGACCTTCCTGCTCGACGGCCTGAGCGCCATCGACTCCCCGGTCGCCCAGCTGAGCTTCACCACCTCCACCAAGCCGGCGCTGCTCAGCGGCCGCCCGGCCGTCGACGCCGAGGCGGACGAGGCCTACAAGTACCTGATCATGCCGGTGCGCCTGTCCGGCTGACGCCTGCGCACGTCGGGCCCGGTCGCGCAGCCCGCGGGACCGGGCCCGACGGCGTTCGCGCCCCCGCGCGCCGGCTCCCGTACCGCCGTGCGGCCCGTAGCGGCCCGCGCAGAGCCCGTACGGCCGTGCCCGGTGCCGTCCGTGGCGCCGGGCGGCAGCGCCCGGCGTAGGCTCGGAGCCGGGTGTCCCCGGCAGTCGGGGGAGCCCGCACAGACGGCCACAACGCGTAAGGAACCACCTGATGGAGCTCGGTCTCGTCGGTCTCGGCAAGATGGGCGGCAACATGCGCGAGCGCATCCGCCGCGCAGGCCACACCGTCATCGGATACGACCGCAACCCGGATCTCGCCGATGTCCACAGCCTTTCGGAGCTTGTGGACGGTCTGCAGGCCCCCCGCGTGGTGTGGGTGATGGTCCCGGCCGGCGCCGCGACCCAGTCCACCATCGACGAGCTCGGCGACCTGCTCTCGCCCGGCGACGTCGTCGTGGACGGCGGCAACTCGCGCTGGACCGACGACGAGAAGCACGCCGAGGAGCTCGCCGCCAAGGGCATCGGCTTCGTCGACTGCGGCGTCTCCGGCGGCGTGTGGGGCCTGGAGAACGGCTACGCGCTCATGTACGGCGGCGACAAGGAGCACGTCGCCGCGGTCCAGCCGATCTTCGACGCACTCAAGCCGGAGGGCGCGTTCGGCTCCGTGCACGCCGGCAAGGTCGGCGCGGGCCACTTCGCGAAGATGGTCCACAACGGCATCGAGTACGCCATGATGCAGGCCTACGCCGAGGGCTGGGAGCTGCTGGAGAAGGTGGACTCGGTCACCGACGTCCGCGAGGTGTTCCGGTCCTGGCAGGAGGGCACGGTCATCCGCTCCTGGCTGCTCGACCTGGCCGTCAACGCGCTGGACGAGGACGAGCACCTGGAGCAGCTGCGCGGCTTCGCGCAGGACTCCGGCGAGGGCCGGTGGACCGTGGAGGCCGCGATCGACAACGCCGTGCCGCTGCCCGCGATCACGGCCTCGCTGTTCGCGCGGTTCGCCTCGCGGCAGGACGACTCCCCGCAGATGAAGATGATCGCCGCGCTGCGCAACCAGTTCGGCGGCCACGCGGTCGAGAAGAAGTAGCCCGGCCGCCACACGGCAGCAGCACCACAGCAGCACCGCACCACAGAACAGCAGAGCAGGAAGCCGGGGGAGGTCGGCGCCGTATGCATGTCTCGCATCTCTCGTTGGCCGACTTCCGCTCGTACGCCCGGGCCGAGGTTCCCCTCGACCCGGGCGTCACGGCTTTCGTGGGCCCCAACGGCCAGGGCAAGACGAACCTGGTCGAGGCGATCGGTTACCTGGCGACGCTGGGCAGCCACCGGGTCTCCTCGGACGCCCCGCTCGTGCGCATGGGTGCGGAGCGGGCCGTGATCCGGGCGGCGGTCCGCCAGGGCGAGCGCCAGCAGCTGGTCGAGCTGGAGCTCAACCCGGGGCGGGCGAACCGGGCGCGCATCAACCGGTCCTCGCAGGTCAGACCTCGGGACGTGCTGGGGATCGTGCGGACGGTGCTGTTCGCGCCGGAGGACCTGGCCCTGGTCAAGGGCGATCCCGGCGAGCGCCGGCGCTTCCTGGACGAGCTGGTCACCGCGCGCTCGCCGCGGATGGCCGGTGTGCGCTCGGACTACGAGCGTGTGCTCAAGCAGCGCAACACGCTGCTGAAGTCCGCGGCGATGGCCCGCCGGCACGGCGGCCGCTCGATGGACCTGTCGACGCTGGACGTGTGGGACCAGCACCTGGCGCGGGCGGGCGCGGAGCTGCTGGCGCAGCGGCTGGACCTGATCGCGACGCTGCTGCCGCTGGCGGACAAGGCGTACGAGCAGCTCGCCCCCGGCGGCGGGCCGCTGGGGCTGGCGTACCGTTCCTCCGCGGGCGAGGCGGTGGACAGCGGGGCGGCGCGGTCCCGGGAGGCGCTGTACGAGGCGCTGCTGCAGGCGCTCTCGGAGGTCCGCAAGCAGGAGATCGAGCGGGGCGTGACCCTGGTGGGCCCGCACCGGGACGAGATGCTGCTGCGGCTGGGGGAGCTGCCGGCGAAGGGGTACGCGAGCCACGGGGAGTCGTGGTCGTACGCGCTGGCGCTGCGGCTGGCCTCGTACGAGCTGCTGCGCGCGGAGGGGACCGAGCCGGTGCTGATTCTCGACGACGTGTTCGCGGAGCTGGACGCCCGGCGCCGGGAGCGGCTGGCCGAGCTGGTGGCGCCGGCGGAGCAGGTGCTGGTGACGGCGGCGGTGGACGACGACGTTCCGGACGTTTTGGTGGGGGCGCGGTTCGGGGTGTCCGGTGGTGAGGTGACCCGGCTGTGAGCACGGACAGGCAGCCCGACCGGCACGACCGGGCCGACCGGCACGACGGGCGGGCGACGAGGGAGACAGGGGAGACCCGGCAGACCCGGGAGACCCGGGAGCCGCAGCCGGCCCGGAAGGCGCCCGAGCCCTCCGGCGTGGACCTGGCGCGGCAGGCGCTGGCGGCCGCCCGCGAGGCGGCGCGTGCCCGCGGCAGCGCCGCCGCCGGGAAGAAGGGCCGGCCGCAGCAGGGACTGCGCTCGGGCGCCCGCGCGGACGGCCGGGACCCGATGCCGCTGATGGCGGCGCTGGACCGGCTGCGCACGGAGCGCGGCTGGGAGATGCCGATGGCGGTGGCCGGCGTGATGGAGCGCTGGCCGGAGATCGTCGGGCCGGAGATCGCGGCGCACTGCGAACCGGAACGCTACGAGGACCGTGAACTGGTCGTGCGGTGCGATTCCTCGGCGTGGGCGGCGCAGCTGAAGCTGCTGGCGCCGCAGCTGGTCGCGCGGCTCAACGCCGACCTGGGCCAGGGCACGGTCCGGCTGATCAAGGTGCAGGGTCCGGGCGGGCGGCCGAAGCGGTACGGACCCTTGCGGGCACCGGGCAGCACGGGGCCCGGCGACACCTACGGATAGGCGGTCGCAGCGGCCGCGCGGGTGGCGTCCCTCACGGTAGCCGGTGGTTGACAGGCCGAAGCGCTGGGTGCCCGTGTGAGCCTCTTTGAGCCCCGGTCTGAATATGGGGAGTCGGGAGAGGGAGGTTCAGGGCGGCACATGCGGATCCAGGTACCGGCAAACCCCCATCGATGTCAGCGCTACCGGTAGACTTAGGGGTAAGTCCCGCCCGCTTGCGGGATCCGCCGAGCAACACCGACAACGCAGATCGACGCAGCCGTTCCCGCCGGGCCACTCGCGCCGCCTGGGAGTCCGGTCTGCGCTGTGCCAGAAAGGGCGCTTCGTGGCCGATTCCGGCGACTCCAACGAGAACAACTACGACGCTAGTGCGATCCAGGTCCTGGAGGGCTTGGAGGCGGTCCGCAAGCGGCCCGGCATGTACATCGGCTCCACCGGTGAGCGCGGCCTGCACCACTTGGTGTACGAGGTCGTCGACAACGCGGTGGACGAGGCGCTGGCCGGTCACGCGGACACGATCGACGTGACGATCCTGGCCGACGGCGGCGTGCGCGTGATCGACAACGGGCGAGGCATCCCCGTCGGCATCATCCCCGCGCAGGGCAAGCCCGCCGTCGAGGTCGTGCTGACGGTCCTGCACGCGGGCGGCAAGTTCGGCGGCGGCGGCTACGCCGTCTCCGGCGGTCTGCACGGCGTGGGTGTCTCCGTGGTCAACGCCCTGTCCAGCAAGGTCTCGGTCGAGATCAAGACGGACGGCTACCGCTGGACCCAGGACTACAAGATGGGTGAGCCCACCGCGGCCCTCGCCCGCCACGAGGAGACCGCCGAGCACGGCACCTCGGTGACGTTCTGGGCCGACGGGGACATCTTCGAGACCACCGAGTACTCCTTCGAGACGCTCTCGCGCCGCTTCCAGGAGATGGCCTTCCTCAACAAGGGCCTGACGCTGAAGCTGACGGACGAGCGCGAGTCCGCCAAGGCCACGGTCGGCGCCGACTCCCCGGAGGAGGCCGAGCAGGCCGACAAGGTGCGCAGCGTCACGTACCACTACGAGGGCGGCATCGTCGACTTCGTGAAGTACCTGAACTCGCGCAAGGGCGAGCTGGTCCACCCGACCGTCATCGACATCGCGGCCGACGACAAGGAGCGGATGCTCTCGGTCGAGATCGCGATGCAGTGGAACACCGGGTACACCGAGGGCGTCTACTCCTTCGCCAACATCATCCACACCCACGAGGGCGGCACCCACGAGGAGGGCTTCCGCGCCGCGCTGACCTCCCTGGTCAACAAGTACGCGCGCGACAAGAAGATTCTTCGCGAGAAGGACGACAACCTCACGGGCGAGGACATCCGCGAGGGTCTGACGGCGATCATCTCGGTCAAGCTCAGCGAGCCGCAGTTCGAGGGCCAGACCAAGACCAAGCTGGGCAACACGGAGGCGAAGACCTTCGTCCAGAAGGCGGTCTACGAGCACTTCGCCGACTGGCTGGACCGCAACCCGAACGAGGCCGCGGACATCGTCCGCAAGTCCGTCCAGGCCGCCACGGCCCGCGTCGCCGCCCGCAAGGCCCGCGACCTGACGCGCCGCAAGGGCCTGCTGGAGAGCGCCTCGCTGCCGGGCAAGCTGTCCGACTGCCAGTCGAACGACCCGACGAAGTGCGAGATCTTCATCGTCGAGGGCGACTCCGCCGGCGGTTCCGCGAAGTCCGGCCGCAACCCGATGTACCAGGCCATCCTGCCGATCCGCGGCAAGATCCTGAACGTCGAGAAGGCCCGGATCGACAAGATCCTGCAGAACACCGAGATCCAGGCGCTGATCTCCGCCTTCGGCACCGGTGTGCACGAGGACTTCGACATCGAGAAGCTCCGGTACCACAAGATCATCCTGATGGCCGACGCCGACGTCGACGGCCAGCACATCAACACCCTGCTGCTGACCTTCCTGTTCCGCTTCATGCGCCCGCTGGTCGAGGCCGGTCACGTGTACCTGTCCCGCCCCCCGCTCTACAAGATCAAGTGGGGCCGTGACGACTTCGAGTACGCGTACTCCGACCGCGAGCGCGACGCCCTCGTGGAGCTCGGCAAGCAGAACGGCAAGCGGATCAGGGAAGACTCGATCCAGCGCTTCAAGGGTCTCGGCGAGATGAACGCCGAGGAGCTGCGCGTCACCACGATGGACGTGGACCACCGCGTCCTCGGCCAGGTCACGCTCGACGACGCGGCCCAGGCCGACGACCTGTTCTCGGTGCTGATGGGCGAGGACGTCGAGGCCCGGCGCTCCTTCATCCAGCGCAACGCCAAGGACGTCCGCTTCCTCGACATCTGAGTCGGTCCGTTCGCTGACCGCCTGAAAGGACCTGAAGACCAGCAATGGCCGACGAGAACACTCCCACCGCCACCGAGACCCCCGAAGAGGAGCCGCAGATGCGGATCGAGCCCGTCGGGCTCGAGACGGAGATGCAGCGCTCCTACCTCGACTACGCGATGTCCGTCATCGTGTCCCGTGCGCTCCCCGACGTGCGCGACGGCCTCAAGCCGGTGCACCGCCGCGTGCTGTACGCGATGTACGACGGCGGCTACCGGCCCGAGAAGGGCTTCTACAAGTGCGCCCGCGTCGTCGGCGACGTCATGGGCACCTACCACCCGCACGGCGACTCCTCGATCTACGACGCCCTGGTCCGCCTGGCCCAGCCGTGGTCGATGCGCATGCCGCTGGTGGACTCCAACGGCAACTTCGGCTCCCCGGGCAACGACCCGGCCGCCGCCATGCGCTACACCGAGTGCAAGATGGCGCCGCTGTCGATGGAGATGGTCCGCGACATCGACGAGGAGACCGTCGACTTCACGGACAACTACGACGGCCGCAACCAGGAGCCGACGGTCCTGCCGGCGCGCTTCCCGAACCTGCTGGTCAACGGCTCCGCCGGTATCGCCGTCGGTATGGCCACCAACATCCCGCCGCACAACCTGCGCGAGGTCGCGGACGGCGCCCAGTGGTACCTGGCCAACCCCGAGGCCACGCACGAGGAGCTGCTGGACGCCCTCGTCGACCGGATCAAGGGCCCGGACTTCCCGACCGGCGCGCTGGTCGTGGGCCGCAAGGGCATCGAGGAGGCGTACCGCACCGGCCGCGGCTCCATCACGATGCGCGCGGTGGTCGAGGTCGAGGAGATCCAGAACCGCCAGTGCCTGGTGGTGACCGAGCTCCCGTACCAGGTCAACCCGGACAACCTCGCGCAGAAGATCGCCGACCTGGTCAAGGACGGCAGGATCGGCGGGATCGCCGACGTCCGCGACGAGACCTCCTCGCGGACCGGCCAGCGCCTGGTGATCGTCCTCAAGCGGGACGCGGTCGCCAAGGTCGTGCTGAACAACCTGTACAAGCACACCGACCTGCAGACGAACTTCGGCGCCAACATGCTGGCGCTGGTGGACGGCGTGCCGCGCACGCTCTCGCTGGACGCGTTCATCCGCCACTGGGTGCACCACCAGATCGAGGTCATCGTCCGGCGGACGAAGTTCCGCCTGCGCAAGGCCGAGGAGCGCGCCCACATCCTGCGCGGCCTGCTCAAGGCGCTGGACGCGATCGACGAGGTCATCGCCCTGATCCGGCGCAGCGAGACGGTCGAGATCGCGCGCGAGGGCCTGATGGGCCTGCTCCGGATCGACGAGATCCAGGCCAACGCCATCCTCGAGATGCAGCTGCGCCGCCTGGCCGCCCTGGAGCGCCAGAAGATCGTCGCCGAGCACGACGAGCTGCAGGCGAAGATCAACGAGTACAACGCGATCCTGGCCTCGCCGGAGAAGCAGCGCGGCATCGTCAGCGAGGAGCTGGCCGCGATCGTCGAGAAGTTCGGCGACGACCGGCGCTCCAAGCTGGTGCCCTTCGACGGGGACATGTCCATCGAGGACCTGATCGCCGAAGAGGACATCGTCGTCACGATCACGCGCGGCGGCTACGTCAAGCGCACGAAGACCGACGACTACCGCTCGCAGAAGCGCGGCGGCAAGGGCGTGCGCGGCGCGAAGCTGAAGGAAGACGACATCGTCGACCACTTCTTCGTCTCCACCACGCACCACTGGCTGCTGTTCTTCACCAACAAGGGCCGGGTCTACCGCGCCAAGGCCTACGAGCTGCCGGACGCCGGCCGGGACGCGCGCGGCCAGCACGTGGCGAACCTGCTGGCCTTCCAGCCGGACGAGCAGATCGCCGAGATCCTCGCGATCCGCGACTACGAGGCCGCTCCGTACCTGATCCTGGCCACCAAGGCGGGCCTGGTGAAGAAGACGGCGCTGAAGGACTACGACTCGCCCCGTTCGGGTGGTGTCATCGCGATCAACCTGCGCGAGCGGGAGGACGGCAGCGATGACGAGCTGATCGGTGCCGAGCTGGTGTCCGCCGAGGACGACCTGCTGCTGATCAGCAAGAAGGCGCAGTCGATCCGCTTCACGGCGACCGACGAGGCGCTGCGCCCGATGGGCCGCGCGACCTCCGGTGTGAAGGGCATGAGCTTCCGCGAGGGCGACGAACTGCTCTCCATGAGCGTGGTCCGCCCCGGTACGTTCGTCTTCACCGCGACCGACGGCGGCTACGCCAAGCGGACGCCGGTCGACGAGTACCGCGTCCAGGGCCGCGGCGGTCTGGGCATCAAGGCGGCCAAGATCGTTGAGGACCGCGGCTCGCTCGTCGGCGCGCTCGTGGTCGACGGGTCGGACGAGATTCTCGCCATCACGCTCGGCGGTGGTGTGATCCGTACGCGAGTCAACGAAGTCAGGGAGACCGGCCGTGACACCATGGGCGTCCAGCTGATCAACCTGGGCAAGCGCGATGCCGTCGTCGGCATCGCCCGCAACGCCGAGGCCGGTCAGGAAGCGGACGACGTCGAGGAGTCCGAGGCGGCCGAACCGCAGGCCGCCGAGGCAGCCGAGGGCGCACAGCCCTCGGCCGGGGAGCACGAGGAGTAAGTCGTGAGTGGAGCCACGGGCGCCGGACCGGCCAAGACTGGGGAGGACGGTGCCCGTGGCCCCGCCGCGGACTCCCAGGGTGGGGACGGCGCCGCCGAAGGCACGGGGACAACCGTGACGGACGCCCGCGAGCCGAAGCAGAAGCAGGAGAAGGCCGCCGCCAAGCCGGCGGCCGCCGCTCCGGCCAAGCAGAGCGCGAAGCAGGGGGCGAAGCCGGCCGGCACCCAGGCCGCCCCGGCTGCGGCCCCGCCGGCCGACCGGCAGGCCGACGGGGAGCCCTACCACCCGCCGCAGGCGTACGCGGCCCCCTCGGGCCCCGGTGCGCAGCGCGGGGCCGGGGACTCCGGTGCCGCACGCAAGCCGCGTCCGGCGGTCCGTACGACGCCCAGGACACGCAAGGCGCGGCTGCGGGTGGCCAAGGCCGACCCGTGGTCGGTGATGAAGGTCAGCTTCCTGCTGTCGATCGCGCTCGGCGTGTGCACCATCGTGGCGGCGGCGGTGCTGTGGATGGTCATGGACGCCATGGGCGTCTTCTCGACCGTCGGCAGCACGATCAGCGAGGCGACCGGCTCGAACGAGGGCAACGGCTTCGACCTCCAGTCCTTCATGTCCCTGCCGCGGGTGCTGATCTTCACCTCGGTGATCGCCGTGATCGACGTCGTGCTCGCGACGGCGCTGGCGACGCTGGGCGCGTTCATCTACAACCTGTCGGCCGGCTTCGTCGGCGGTGTTGAGCTCACGCTCGCCGAGGACGAATGACCGTCGAATGACCTGCGGGGACGCCCCTCGGGAACGGATTTTGGCGGGACCGTGTCTGTGCGCTAATCTTCAGGAGTCAGCGCGCAGCGCGGATGGGGCTATAGCTCAGTTGGTTAGAGCGCATCCCTGATAAGGATGAGGCCACAGGTTCAAATCCTGTTAGCCCCACAGACGACGAAGACCCCCGGGCCGAACGGCCCGGGGGTCTTCGTCGTTCGGCCACCCGGGGCTTCCCAGGTCACCGAACGGTATCGATCGGTGTGTATTGTTGGCCGCCAGAAGTACCCAACGTCAACGAAAGACGAGGTCGCGCGGTGAAGAAGCTGCTCCTGGTCGCACTGGCCGCCATCGGCGGGCTCCTCGTGTACCGCCAGATCCAGGCGGACCGCGCCGAGCAGGACCTGTGGACGGAGGCTACCGACTCCGTGCCCTCTGGTTCCGGCGTGTGAGACCCAAGGCCGATCTCATGAAGCCCCGGCTGCCGCTGCGGCCGGGGCTTTGTGCTGCTCTGTGACGGAAACGCCCGTTACTCAGCTTTTTGCTTGCTTCAGCACATTCGGGGGTGGATGTGAGGGGTCCGACGCGGAGGGCGGCGGGGGCGGCGGCCCTGGGGCTGCTGCTGGGCCTGCTGCCCGGTCTGCTGCCGGGTCTGGCGGGGGCCGCGCACGCGGCCGGGGAGCCGCTGCCGTCCTACCGGCCGGCGGAGGGCGCACGGAAGGTGCAGGGCGCCGCCAGCACGGCGGACGCACCGCTGGTGGAGCCGGGGAAGGCCTACGAGGACTCCATGGCCCCCGGTGAGCGCTTCTACAGGCTCAACCTGGACGACCGCTCCACCGTGTACGTCTCGGCGGTCCTGGCGCCTCCCCCCGGGGCGAAGATCGACTCTAGCAGCGACGGCATCGAGGTCACGGTGATGAGCACCGCCGGCCGGACCTGCCCGGGCGACCCCCCCGAGGCGAACTTCGGGTACGGCAGGGGCCCGCGGCCGATCGGCACCGTCGGAGTTCGGCAGCTGGAGGAGGACACCGAATGCCAGCAGGCCGGTGTCTACTACGCGAAGCTCACCCGCAAGGCCTCCTCGGGCTCGGACCAGGCGGCGTGGCCGCTGGAGCTGAAGGTGTCGCGCGAGCCCGGCCTGAAGACCGGCAGCGCCCCCATGACGGCGCCGAGCCCGTGGAACTCCACCCCGCCGGTGGCACCGGGGGGCCAGGCGGTGCCGCGCGAGGGCGGGACCGGCTTCAACGACGCCCGGGCGGTGGGCGCCGGCGTGTGGCGCGACGGGCTGCGGCCGGGGCAGACCCGGTTCTACCGGGTGCCGCTGGACTGGGGGCAGCAGCTCGCGGTCAGCGCGGAGCTGGCCGGAGCCAGGATGACGAAGCAGTACGGGTCGGCCTCCACCGGGCTGGTCGTCGGCCTCTACACCCCGTACGGCGCCCTGGTCGCGGACAAGGACGCCGGCTACGACGGCAAGCAGGCGGGCGCCACCCTGCCGCTGACCGCCCCGGTGGCGTACGGCAACCGGTTCGCCTCCGAGCGCGCGGTGCAGCTGACCGGGGTGGCCGGCTGGTACTACCTGGCGGTCACGATGACCGAGAAGGTCGGGGAGTTCACCGAGGACGCCGTACCGGTGCCGCTCACGCTGCGGCTGAACGTGGAGGGCAAGGCCGCGGCCGCTCCCCCGTACACCGAGGGCCTGCGCCCGTCCGGCTTCGGCGTGGACGAGGGCGACCGCACGGCAGCCAGGGACGGGCTGACGGAGCCCGAGGCGCTCGCCGCGGCGGACCGGCGCGCCACCATGGGCCTGGTCGCCGCCGGCGGCTTCGGCACCGGGACCCTGCTGCTGCTCGTCCTCGGCGGCTGGATCCTGCTGGCCCGGCGCGGGCGGGGCGCCGTCAGAGCCGGGTGAGGGCCCAGGCGCCCACGGCGAAGCACAGCAGTGCGGCGGCCAGCAGGGCCGCGGAGACCTTCCGCGGGGGCGGGGCGATCCCGCCGGGCCGCCGGGGCGGAGTGGTCGGGGCGCTCGGTGCGCTCGGGGCGGTCTCCTGCGCGGGCGGCGCCAGGTGGAAGCTGCCGGTCGCCGAGGCCGGGGCGGGCGCAGGGGCAGCAGCGGGTGCAGGAGCCGCTGTGGCCCGCGGGTCGGTCCGGGTGGGCTCCGCGGCTCCCGCGGCGGCCGGGACCGGCGCCGTCGGGGTGCGGGGCGGCTGCGCCGGCAATGCGGGGGACGCCGGGGAGGCGGGCGCCGCCGCGGCCGTGTCCTGCGGGCCGTCCGGGCCGAAACCGGGGGGCAGCGGCCCGAGTTGGTCGAACACCTCGACCGGATCCTCGTCCGGGACGGGGTCCGGCAGCAGCCGGACGGCCTCGGCAAGGGCCTTGCGGGCCCCTGTGGCGGTCCGGAAGCGGCTCGCGGGGTCGGGCTGCAGGAGGTTCGCGACGACGTCCCACAGCGGCGTGGGGATGTCCTCGGGGGCTTCGGGGATGCCCCGGGTCCGGAACTGCTCCACCAGGGCCCGGGAATCGGGCTTGCGGCCCTGCAACAGGTACAGGGCGACCAGCCCGACCGCGAAGAGGTCGGCGGGGAAGTCGGGTTCCGCGCCCTGGAGTTGCTCAGGGGCGAAATAGCCCGGCGTGCCCACCACGTGGTCGGTCTCGGTGAGCCGGGGCTCGCCCTTGCGCATCGAGATGCCGAAGTCGGACAGCCGCAGGTGCGGCCGCCCGGTTCCCGTGGCCTCCATCAGGAGGTTGGCCGGCTTGATGTCGCGGTGCACGACCCCCTCCGCGTGCACGGCCGCCAGTGCCGCCAGGAGCTGGTCGAGCAGGGTGCACACGAACCGGGGCGGCAGCGGCCCGTAGTCGCCGATCACATGGGCGAGGGAGCCTCCCGCGACGAGGTCCATCGTGAACAGGACCTTGTCGTCGTCCGCGGCCCAGCTGGCCGGTGCCAGCACGTTCGGGTGGTCGATCCGCAGGGCCTGCTCCCGGACGAACCGCAGGAGCATGTGGGCGTCGCTCTGCTGGAGGACCTTGGCGGCCACGTACCGGCGGCGCCGGTGGTCCCAGGCCCGCCAGACCGCCCCCGCGCCGCCGCGGCCTATCGGGTCGATCAGCTCGTACCGGCCGGCGAAGACCTCACCCATTGCTGTGCCCGTCCCCCGTTGCCGCTGTTCGCTGCCGTGCGCGTCCGGCTCAGTTCTGGTGCGCCTCGTAGTGGGCGACCGCGTCGGCGGTGCGGCCCGCACCGTAGACCTTGAGGAACTCTGCCAGTTCCGGGTGGCTGGGGGCGAGCGCGTTCGCGGCGTCGATGATGTCGCCGGCGGCGGAGACCGAGCGGAGCAGCGACTGGATCTCGCGGACGACGCGCTTGACGGTGGGAGCGCCCGAACCGGTGCTGGTCTGGCCGTTGTTGCTGAGGACGGACCCCCCCTGGGTCTTCTTGATCTCGTCCATCCGGTCGGTGGCCTCGGCCGCGCTGACGCTGCCGTCCGCCACCTGGCTCGCGAGGTCCTGGAGGGCCTGGACCCGCTGGACCACGGCCGGGTTGCCGATCTTGGCGCGCTGGCCGCTCATCAGCTGGGACAGCATGGGCGCCGACAGTCCGAGGACGGCAGCGAGGCGGGCCTGGTTCAAGCCGAGGTCGTCTATGAGCCGGCGGAAGAGCGCACCCAGAGGCTCTCCGTACCAGCTGCGCTGGAGCTCCCTGGCTCTGGCAGTGGCCTCTTGCTGTACTGCGTCCACTCTGACTACTCCCCTTCGCTGGTGCGAACCTCGCGAGCATCTTACGGAGAGTGGTCGCAGGGCGGGAGTCCCTATCATTTTGCGGGATGAGGGGGTGAACCCGGTACTCTGTTCTGCGGAACGGTCGCTCCTTCACCGGAGACGGTCGCGTCCACCTGTTCGGGGCTTTAGCTCAGTTGGTAGAGCGCTGCCTTTGCAAGGCAGATGTCAGGAGTTCGAGTCTCCTAAGCTCCACAGATGACAGCCCCCTTGACCTGCGCAAATGCCGGTCAAGGGGGCTTTTTCGTGTCTCCGGCCGGATGGCGGGGTGCCCGTCCGGGGCCATGTTTCACGTGAAACTCAGCGGCGCGGGGCCCGCAGGACGGTCGCTGCCGCGGCGGCCGAGGCCGCGAGGAGGGCGGTGCCCACGGCGAACGCCAGGTGGTAGCCGGCGGTGAGCGCCTCGATGGTGGGACGGCCCGAACGGACGAGGGATTCGGTGCGGGAGGCCGCGAGCGTGGACAGGACGGCCATGCCGAGCGCCATGCCGATCTGCTGGGTGGTGTTGAACAGGCCCGAGGCCAGTCCCGCGTCCTGCTCCCCCGCACCGGACATGGCCAGGGTGGTGAGGGCCGGCATGGCCAGGCCGAAGCCGGAGGTCAGCAGCATCACCGGGAGCAGGTCGGCGGCGTACCCGGCGTGCACCGGCAACCGCGTCAGCAGGGCCAACGCCGGGACCAGCAGGGCGAGTCCGGCCAGCAGGACCCGCCGCTCACCGAAGCGGGCGTTCAGCCGGGCCGAGACCGTGAGGGATACCGCGCCGCTCACCAGGGCGGCCGGAAGCATGGCCAGCCCCGTCGCGGACGCCCCGTAGCCCAGGACCCGCTGGAGGTAGGCGGCGACCAGGATCTGGAACGCGAACATCGCGGCCACCATCAGCACCTGGACCAGATTCGCGCCGGCCACCGCCCGCGAACGCAGGATCCGCAGGGGCATCAGCGGGGTGCGGGCCCTGGCCTGGCGGACGGCGAAGGCGGCGAGGAGGGCCAGGGACAGCGCCCCGAGGCCGAGGGTGTGCACGGAGGCCCAGCCGTACTGCTCGACCTCGACGACCGCGTAGATGCCGGTCATCAGGCCTGCGGTCACGAGCAGGGCGCCGAGGACGTCGGCCCCCGCGCGCAGACCCAGACCCTGGTCGGCGGGGAGCGCGGGCAGGGCCAGCGCCAGCGTGGCGAGCCCGACGGGCAGGTTGATGAAGAAGATCCAGTGCCAGTCGAGGGCGTCGGTGAGGACCCCGCCGAGCACCTGGCCCAGCGAGGCGCCGGCGGCCCCGGTGAAGGAGAACACCGCGATGGCCCTGGTGCGTTCGCGCGGCCCGGTGAACAGCGTGACCAGGATCCCGAGGCTGACCGCCGAGGCCATCGCCGCGCCCAGCCCCTGCAGGAACCGGGCGGTCAGCAGGACCTCGGGCGAGCCGGCGAGTCCGGCCAGGGCGGAGGCTGCGGTGAAGACGGCGGTGCCGGCCAGGTAAAGCCGCCTGCGGCCGAGGAGGTCGCCGAGGCGGCCGGCGAGGAGCAGCAGGCTGCCGAAGGCGATCAGGTAGGCGTTGACGACCCAGCTGAGGCCGACGGGAGTGAAGTGCAGGTCGTCCTGGATGGCCGGCATCGCGACACTGACGATGCTCCCGTCCAGGATTGTCATGAGCATGCCACTAGAGAGGACGGCGAGGGCGGTCCAGCGCGAGCGCAGGGCGCGGGGCCGGGGTCGGGGCTGGGCGCCCGCCGGCGGGGGCGGCGCGGCGGAGCCCTTCGGGCGGGCGGTGGCCGGGGCGGTGGAGCCGGCGACAGGCATGGGTGTCTCCGTCCGGGAAGCGGGTCGGGTGGGGGTGGTGCAGCAGATGGTGGAACCGTAGCAGATGATTTTGTTATAGACGATTTATTGCGGGACCATTTTCTTCAGAACGATCGCTACGCTGGGAGGCATGACTGCCATGGCGCCCGCCCGGACCGAGCCGGACCTCTCCTACCTCCTGGACCACACCAGCCATGTGCTGCGCACCCGCATGGCGGCCGCCCTCTCCGAGATCGGCCTGACCGCCCGGATGCACTGCGTCCTCGTGCACGCCTTGGAGGAGGAGCGCACCCAGATCCAGCTCGCCGAGATCGGCGACATGGACAAGACGACGATGGTGGTCACCGTCGACGCCCTGGAGAAGGCGGGCCTGGCCGAGCGCCGGCCGTCCGCCAAGGACCGGCGGGCCCGCATCATCGCCGTCACCGAGAAGGGCGCGGCCGTGGCCGCCCACAGCCAGGAGATCGTCGACCGGGTCCACGCCGAGGCCCTCGCCTCCCTCGCCGCGGCCGACCGCGAGGCACTGCTGCGCGGCCTGAAGCTGCTGGCCGAGGGCGGGCTCGAGGCGCCCTCCGAAACCCCCCGCCCGGCGCGCCGCGCCCGCCAGTAGGGCGCCGGGCCTGCGGGCCGTCCCCCGGATGGGGCCGTCACCGGCTGCCGTCTCGCGCCTCCTGGCCGACAGTGGACACAGGCACCGAACCAGGGGGACCAGGGGGCGACACCACGCCGGAGGCGTACAGACACATGGGACTCTTCGATTTCCTGAGGTCCGACAAGAAGAAACGGGCCGCCGCCGAGAAGGCAGCGGCCGCGTCCGAGGACTACGCGGCCGCGTACACCGACGCGGTCGCCGCAACGCGCGTGGCGGCCTCGCGCGAGGCCGCCGAGCGGGTGGCCGCCGCGGCCCCGCCGAAGCACGCTCCGCCGAAGCACGCTCCGAGGCACGCCCCGGCCGCGCCGAAGGCGGCCACCGCGCCGCCGGGTTCGGCGTGGGCCGACCGTCCGCCGCACACCCCGACTCCCTCGTCGGCCGCGCACAAGGCGGTGCCGGCGGCCCCCACCCCCAAGCCCGAGGCCACCGCGACGCGGCGGACGTACACCGTCCGGAGCGGCGACTCGCTCCTGTCGATCGCCCGGCAGGAGCTGGGCAACGAGGCCCGCTGGCGCGAGCTCTACGCCATGAACCGGGGCGTCATCGGCAGCAACCCCGAGCTCATCCATCCCGGGCAGGTGCTCACCCTCCCCGGATGAGACAGGAATGAGACAGGAAGAGGGGAGGGCCCGGATCCCACGGATCCGGGCCCTCCCCTTCTGTCGTCGCCCGTGCGCTATTCGCCGGAGCTCTCGCGTTCCTTCTCCGCCAGTTCGTCGTCGAAGCTCGCGGGGGCCGCGTCGCGCGAGGACATCTCGGTCGCCGCGGGCGGCTCGACGAGCCAGTCCGGGTTCGACTGCTGGTCCCACCACTTCCACGCCACGAACGCCGCGCCCGCCAGGACGGCGACCAGCGCCACGCCCTTGACCACGCGGCCCGTGCGCGCCCGCCGCTCATGGCGCCGGATCAGCTTCTGCACCTCCTTGGCCGAGACCTGGCCGCGCAGTGCGGCCAGCGCCGCCAGCGACCGGGCCGCGGCCTCCTCGGCCACCGGCCGGCTCACCGCGAGCGCGTTCTCCAGCCGCGGCGCGGTGTAGTCGGCGGCCTGTCGCGCCGCGTTCCGCGTCCGGTGCGCCGCGTACACCGCCGCCCGGTCGACGTTCGGCGGCACATGGGTGCGCGCCGCCTGCATCCGGGGATGCAGATGGTTGTCGTACGCCGTACGCGCCTGTCGCGAGGCCTGGTGGGCGGCGTGGGTCACCTTCGGCGCCAGCCGCTCGTTCGCCTCCTGCGTGTAGTGCACGGCGGCGTCCCTGGCGGATTCTGCGTACGGCGCCACCAGCTCCGCTGCGTGCCTCATGGTGTCCCTGGCGCTGTCGGCGGCCAGGCGCACGCTGTCCTTGCGGGTCACGTGATCCTCCTCCTCGGTGGCGGACACAGTTCACCTTTCCACCCTTTGTCGGATCATGCCCGCCCAATCGTCCGGCGGCGCGCGTGACAGGGCATCCGGGTGGAGGATTTCCGTGCCGTACGGCCCTCCGTGGGAGGATCGGGAACCGACAGTGCTGACTATGGAAGGCAGATCCGTGGCCGAGAAGCTCTACGCCACCCTGAAGACCAACCACGGCGACATCGAGATCGAGCTGCTGGAGAACTTCGCCCCGAAGACCGTCCGGAATTTCGTGGAGCTCGCCACGGGCGCCCGCGAGTGGACCCGTCCCACCGACGGCCAGAAGACCACGGACCCGCTCTACGACGGCACCGTCTTCCACCGCGTCATCAGCGGCTTCATGATCCAGGGCGGCGACCCGCTCGGGAACGGCACCGGCGGCCCCGGCTACCAGTTCGCCGACGAGTTCCACCCCGACCTGGCCTTCACCAAGCCCTACCTGCTCGCGATGGCCAACGCCGGCCCGGGCACCAACGGCTGCCAGTTCTTCATCACCGTCGCCCCCACCGCCTGGCTCACGCGCAAGCACACGATCTTCGGCGAGGTCACCGACAAGGCCAGCCAGAAGGTCGTGGACACGATCGCCGGCCTGCCGACCAACCCGCGCACCGAGCGCCCCCTCGACGACGTGATCATCCACTCCGTCGCCGTCGAGAAGCGCTGACCCGGAGCCCCGCCGCCGACCGAGGGGGACCGATGGACACGGACCGTCTGCCGGGCTGCTACCGCCACCCGGACCGCGACACGGGGATCCGCTGCACCCGCTGCGAGCGCCCCATCTGCCCCGAGTGCATGATCAGCGCCTCGGTCGGCTTCCAGTGCCCCGACTGCGTCCGCGAAGGCTCCGGTACGGGCCGGGGCCCGGCCGTGCACGCCCCGCGCACCCTGGCGGGCGCGCCGGTCGCCGCCGACCCCCACCTCGTCACCAAGATCCTCATCGGGATCAACGCCGCGCTGTTCCTCGTGGGGCTCCTCGTGCCGCCGCTCGTCGTGCAGCTCGAGCTGCTCGGCCGGTACGTCGAGTACCTGGGCGGCCCCGTCGGAGGCGTCTCCACCGGCCAGTACTACCGGCTGCTGACCTCGGTGTTCCTGCACGCGGAGTGGTGGCACATCGCCGGGAACATGCTGGCCCTGTGGGTCATCGGCGGCCCGCTCGAAGCGGCGCTGGGCCGGCTGCGGTACCTCGCGGTCTACCTGCTGTCCGGCCTGGGCGCCAGCGCCTTCGTCTACCTGCTGACCGAGCCGAACACGCAGACCCTGGGCGCCTCGGGAGCCGTCTTCGGCCTGCTCGGTGCCACGGTCGTCCTGGTGCGCCGGCTGCGCTACGAGATGCGGCCCGTGATCACGATGGTCGTGCTCATGCTGGTGCTGACCTTCGTGCCGCTCGGGGGCAGTCTGTCGGTGTCGTGGCAGGCCCACATCGGCGGTCTGGTGACCGGTCTGCTGCTCGGGCTGGGCATGGTCGGCCCGAGCGCCGGAAAGACGCGACCGCTCATCCAGTGGACAACGTGCCTGGCGGTATTTGTGCTGGCAGCGGCGCTGGTCGTGGTCCGGACGGCCGAACTCACCTGATCACACCGGCGTCAAGCTCCACAGAGTTATCCACAGATCTTCTGTCTTTTCCTCAGGTGTGGATGACCCTGTGGATAACCCCTGGGGAGAGCTTGCGCGGCGGCTGCCCGCTATGCATGCCGCCCGCGCTTCGCCCCGGCTACTTCCACTGGGTGGAGACGCCGAATCCCGCCGCGATGAATCCGAATCCGACCACAATGTTCCAATTGCCGATGGATTCGATCGGCAGCTGGGTCTCGCTCACGTAAAAGACGACGATCCACGCCAGACCGATCAGGAACAACGCCAGCATCACCGGGGCGACCCAGCCGCGGCTGGCCAGCTTGATGGGCTGCGCCTTCGTCGGCGGCGGCGTGTAATCGTCCTTCTTGCGGATACGTGACTTCGGCACGAGGGGCTCTCCTGTCGATGCGCTGGGGACCTTGCCTGCCCCGGGCGTCCGTTAGCGTAGTGGACCTGTGGCGTTGAAGGAGAAGGGTACGTTGAGCAATTCCGACGACTCCTCCGCGGGTCCCCGTCCCCAGGGCCGGCTCCGGCCGGTCCGACTGCTCACGGCCGCCGTCTTCGCCCTGGCCGGCCTCATCTTCGTCACCAGCTTCAACACGTCCAAGGGTACGAACATCCGCACGGACGCCTCGCTCCTGAAGCTCTCCGACCTCATCCACGAGCGCAGCCAGAACAACGCGCAGCTGGAGCAGAGCACCGCCTCCGTCCGCAGCCGCGTCGACGCCCTCGCGGAGCGCGACGACGGCAGCACCCGGGCCGAGGACGCCAAGCTGGCCGCCCTGCGCACCGCCTCCGGCACGGAGGAGCTGTCCGGGAAGGGCCTCACGGTCACCCTCAACGACGCCCCGCCGAACGCCACCGCCCGCATCCCCAACGTCCCCGAGCCGCAGCCCAACGACCTGGTGATCCACCAGCAGGACCTCCAGGCCGTGGTGAACGCCCTGTGGCGGGGCGGGGCCCAGGGCATCCAGGTCATGGACCAGCGCCTGATCGCCACCAGCGCGGTGCGCTGCGTCGGCAACACGCTGATCCTCCAGGGCCGCGTCTACTCCCCGCCCTACAAGGTCTCCGCCGTCGGCGACCCGGGCGCCCTGCGCAAGGCGCTCGCCGCCTCCCCGGCCCTGCAGAACTACCAGATGTACGTGGCGGCGTACGGGCTCGGCTGGAAAGTCGACGAGCACAAGGAGCTGAAACTTCCCGGCTACTCCGGCACAGTGGACCTCCACTATGCGAAGCCGCTGGAAACCTCCTCCGCGACGAGCACGCCCTGACGCCCTGCTGCGCCTGGCGGTCCGGACGTTCAGCGAGCTGTGCCTGACGGCCGGCACCCTGATCGTGCTGTTCACGGCGTACGTGCTGCTGTGGACCGGGGTCAAGGCCGACCGGGCCATGGACGGCGAGAGGGCGCGGCTGCGCGAGGGCTGGGCCGCCGCGCCCGCCCCCGCGGCCACGCCCGTGCCCGTGCCCGGGCCGACACCCGCAACCACGCCCGCACCCTCGCCCGCGCAGGCACCCGCGCAGCAGCCCGGCTACCCCGACGGCGAGCCCTTCGCCGAGATGTACGTCCCCCGCTTCGGAGCAGACTGGATCAAGCCCGTCCTCCAGGGCACCGGCACGGAGGTGCTGAAGAGGGGGCTCGGCCACTACGCGGGCACGGCCCGGCTCGGCGCCACCGGGAACTTCGCCGTGGCCGGCCACCGGCGCACCTACGGGGACCCCTTCAAGGACGTCCCCGACCTGCGGCCGGGCGACGCCGTGATCCTCAAGGACGCGACCGCCTGGTACACGTACACCGTCCGCGGCGCGGTGCTGCGCACCCTGCCCACCGACGTCGGGGTCGTCGACCCGGTACCGCGCCGCTCCCCCTTCACCGCCCCCGGCCGGTACCTGACCCTGACCACCTGTGATCCGGAATGGGGGCACAGCCACCGACTGGTCGTGTGGGCGGAGCTGACCGCGACGCGGACCGCCGATCGGGGCCGTCCCGAGGGTTTGCCGAGCTGACCCTCCGGTAACGGCCGCTGCCCTTAGTCTGGGTGCGTACCGCCCCCCGCGGTGCGAGAGCGAAAGGGAACGCGGACGGCATGTACGGCTGGATCTGGCGGCATCTGCCGGGCAACGCGTGGGTACGCGCGCTGATCTCCCTCGTACTGGTCCTCGCGGTGGTCTTCGTGCTGTTCCAGTACGTCTTCCCGTGGGCCGAGCCGCTCCTTCCGTTCAACGATGTGACGGTGGACGAGGGATCGGGAGCCACTCCGTGAGCGCGCGCATTCTGGTGGTCGACAACTACGACAGCTTTGTCTTCAACCTGGTCCAGTACCTGTACCAGCTCGGCGCCGAGTGCGAGGTGCTCCGCAACGACGAAGTGGAACTCTCCCACGCCCAGGACGGCTTCGACGGCGTGCTGCTCTCGCCCGGCCCGGGCACCCCGGAGGAGGCCGGCGTCTGCGTCGACATGGTCCGCCACTGCGCCGAGACCGGCGTCCCGGTCTTCGGCGTGTGCCTGGGCATGCAGTCGATGGCGGTCGCGTACGGCGGCGTCGTGGACCGGGCGCCCGAGCTGCTGCACGGGAAGACCTCGCCGGTGGTCCACGAGGGGCTCGGCGTCTTCGAGGGGCTGCCGTCGCCGTTCACCGCGACCCGCTACCACTCGCTCGCGGCCGAGCCGCAGACCCTGCCGGAGGTCCTGGAGGTCACCGCGCGGACCGAGGACGGGATCATCATGGGCCTGCGCCACCGGGAGCACGACGTGGAGGGCGTGCAGTTCCACCCCGAGTCGGTGCTGACCGAGTGGGGCCACCGGATGCTCGCGAACTGGCTGGTGCGCTGCGGCGACGCGGGTGCGGTCGAGCGCTCGGCAGGGCTGGCCCCGGTGGTGGGCAAGGCCGTCGCGTGACCTCGCTCGCGCCGTCCGCGCCCACCGGGGGCCGGGCCGCGCGGCGCAGGGCCGCACAGCAGGCCGCGAAGCGGACGCACACGCGCAGGCGCGGGGGCAGCGGCGGCCGCCGGCGCCGACGGCCCCGGTCGGGCGGCGCCGTGGTCGTGGTGACCCGGCTGGCCGGGGAGCTGTTCATCACGGTCGGCGTGGTGATGCTGCTGTTCGTCGCCTACCAGCTCTGGTACACCAACGTCCTCGCGCAGCGCACGGCCGACGGGGCCGCGGGCTCGCTGCGCCAGACCTGGGAGCAGCAGCCCGGCGGGGCGGCCGCGCCGCCCGTGACGGCCTTCGAACCGGGGCAGGGGTTCGCGATCCTGTACCTCCCGAAGCTGGACGTGAAGGTGCCGGTCGCGGAGGGCGTCAGCAAGCCGAAGGTGCTCGACCGGGGGATGGTCGGGCACTACGGGGACGGGGCTCTGAAGACGGCGATGCCCGCCGACCGGCAGGGCAACTTCGCGGTGGCCGGACACCGCAACACCCACGGCGAACCGTTCCGTTTCATCAACCGGTTGGTGCCGGGCGACAAGATCGTGGTCGAGACGCGGGACGCGTACTACACGTACGAGATGACCTCGGCGCTGGCGCAGACGCCGCCGACGAACGTGTCCGTCCTCAAGCCGGTTCCGGAGGGCTCCGGCTTCACCGGGCCGGGCCGGTACATCACGCTGACGACCTGCACGCCCGAGTTCACCAGCACCTACCGCATGATCGTATGGGGCAGGATGGTCGACGAACGCCCCCGCAGCCAGGGCGCTCCGCCCGCGCTGGCAGCCCCTTGAGCCGACGCACAGCCGCCTAAGAGCCGACGAAGAGCCGACGACAGCCGCCGAAGGACGAACCAGCAGTGTCGCGTACCGCACCGCCCCGCAACAGCAGCCTGCTCGCCGGATTCCTGAGCCTGCTGGGCGAGCTCCTGATCACCGTGGGCCTGGTGCTCGCCCTGTTCGTGGCGTACTCGCTGTGGTGGACGAACGTCCTCGCGGACCGGCAGGCGTCGGCCCGCGGCGACGAGGTCCGCCGCCAGTGGCAGAGCGCGCCCGCGGCGGGCGCGCAGGGGCAGCCGGGGGCGCTGGACACCCAGGGCGGCGTCGGCTTCCTGCACGTGCCGTCGATGAAGAACGGCGAGGTGCTGGTCAAGCGGGGCACGTCGCCGGGCGTACTCGACGACGGCGTGGCCGGGTACTACACGGACCCGGTGAAGGCGGTCCTGCCGTGGGAGGGGCCGGGGAACTTCTCGCTGGCGGCCCACCGCGACGGGCACGGGGCGAAGTTCCACGACATCGACAAGGTGAGGACCGGCGACGCGGTCGTCTTCGAGACGCGGGACACCTGGTACGTGTACAAGGTCTTCGCGGAGCTGCGCCAGACCTCGAAGTACAACGTGGACGTGATCGCGCCGGTCCCGAAGGGCTCGGGGAAGACGGTGCCGGGCCGGTACGTCACGCTGACGACCTGCACCCCCGTGTACACCTCGAAGTACCGCTACGTGGTGTGGGGCGAGCTGGTGCGCACCGAGAAGGTGGACGCGAAGCGCACGCCCCCGGCCGAGCTGCGCTGACCGCCCGCTACCTACCGGTTCGCGGTCACCGCAGCACCTGGAGCCGTGTGCCGGCGCTCCAGGCCTCCAGAAGGCCGCGGTGGACGGCCGTGACGCCGCCCCGAGCGGCGATGGCCAAGGCTTCGCGGCTGAAGGTGCAGGTGGCCACGCAGAGGGCCACCTCGGCACCGTGCAGGACCTTGGCGGCGCCGAGGAACTTCTGCATCTCACCGCTGAGCACGTGCCGGAAGGGTGCGAAGTTCTTGCACTGGACGGCGACGGTCCGGCCGTCGGCGGTGCGGGCGGTGATGTCGACGCCGAGTTTGCCGCCGTGCACGTCGACGCAGCCGTCGCGGCGCAGCAGGCCCGCGACGTGGAGTTCGAACTCCCGCCGGTTCATCGCGTCGATGGATCCTATGACTCCGGTGACCTTGGTGAGGGCCCGGCCCTCCAGGGCCTCCTGCGCGCGCTGGAGCCGGCTGATGGCGATGTCGTGCTCGGCGAGCTTCGCCTGGTGCTCGCCGGAGGCCTCGATGAGCACGTTGAGCATGGGGACGACCTGCCGCCGGAGGATCTCCGTCGCCTCCGCCATCGAGTCGGGCCTGTGGACAGGGTTATCCACAGGCTGGCTTCGGGCGTCTTGCTCGGTGTCGAGGAGATACATCCGTACCTGACGTGCGATTTTGCTGTCACGGAGCAGCATCCCGACGTTGAGCACCGCCCGTCGGCTGTAGACGGCCAGATGCACCCGTCCGCCGCGCTGTGGATAACCTCCGTTTGAAAGAGACAGGTTGTCTCTTTCAAACACTGCCAGGTCGGAGCCCTTGAGGGTCCTCATACCGTTCTGCGTCAGCTCCTCGCGATGGCGTTGTCGCAGGCGATTGATCACGAGCTCCGTGACCTCGTAGTAGGCCGCCACCATCGCCGTCGTGACGTGTATCCCGTCCGGCAGCAGCGCCAGCGCCTTCACCTTGTCCAGGACGTGCGTCCGGTCCAGGACGGTCGTGCGCAGCGTCCTGGATTCCAGGAGTACCGATTCGTCGAGCATCGCTCTGCCCTTTCCGGGCGGAACCCGATGTCCCACCCCGACCGGACCAACGATTCCCGACATATGAAGACACGATCGGCTTTCGTGGAAATGTGCGGACGTGGCGCGAGAAGAGGAAAAGGAAAGGCCCGGATCCTCGATGAGGATCCGGGCCTTTCGGGTTGTGCGTGGTGATTAGCGGCGGCCGCCGGTGAGGTTGCCGAAGAAGCCGCCCTGGGTGTTGCCCTGCTGGTTGCCGCCCATCGTCGTGACGTTGACGACCGTGCCCGTCGGGACCGGGGTCCCGGCCGGCGGGTCGCTCGAGATCACGATCGCGTTGTCGTCCGTCGCGCCCGACGGGATCGCGCAGGTCAGGCCCTTCGAGGCGAGCTCGGCCTTGGCCTGGGCCACGGTCGAGCCGGACAGGAGCGGGACCTGGGTCATCTGTCCCGAGCCCTTGGAGATCTGGACGTTGACCGTCGTGCCCGGGGCCAGCTGCTCGCCCGGCTGGTACTGCTGCTGGACGATCGTCTTCGGCGGGGCGGCCGGCGAGTCGACCTCGGTGGTGCTGCCCAGCTTCAGCTTGGCGTCGTTCAGCAGCTTGACCGCCTGCTCCTTGGTCTTGCCCAGGAGGTTCGGCATCTCGGACTTGGCCTGCTCCTTGGCGACGGTCACGGTGACCGTGCTGCCCTTCTGGGCCTGGCCGTTCTTGGGGCTCTGGTCCAGGACGGTGTTGGGCGTGCGGTCGGACTCCTGGGTCTTCTTCTCGACCTGGAAGCCCTTCTCCTTCAGCGCCTTCTCCGCTTCCTCGAACGAGAGGTTGACGACGTTGGGCACTGCCACCGGCGGCGCGCCCGAGGAGACCGTCAGCTTGATCGTGGAGCCCTTGTCGACGCGCGTGTCGGGGGCCTGGTCCTGCTTGCAGACGTTGCCCTTGGGCTGGTCGTCGCAGGGCTCGTCGGCGGTCTTCTCGACCTTGAGGCCCACGTTGTCGGCGCTCTTCTGCGCCGCCTCGAAGGTCTGGCCGATGAACTTGGGCACGCTGGGCCGGTTGTCGGCGCCGCCGCTGAACAGGGAGCGGCCGATCAGGATGGCACCGACCAGCACCAGGATGCCCGCCGTGACCAGCAGGATCGTGGAGGCCCGGCTCTTCTTCTGGCGGCGGCCGTGGCCCTGGTCGTACCCGCCCTGGTCCTGGTACGGGTAGCCGCCCTCGCCCGGGGGCATCGGCGGCAGCATGGAGGTCTGGCCGCCGGCGTCGGTCGGGCGCAGGGCGGTGGTGGGCTGGTCGTAGCCGGGGTGGCCGTAGCCCTGGTTCGGGTCGGGGTAGCCGTAGCCGGCCGCGCCCATGGCGGCGGTGGCGGCGACGGGCTGGCCCTCGAGGCAGGCCTCGATGTCGGCGCGCATCTCGTCGGCCGACTGGTAGCGGTAGTCGGGGTCCTTGACCAGTGCCTTGAGGACGATGGCGTCCATCTCGGGCGTGATCTCGGGGTCGAAGTTCGACGGGGGCTGCGGCTCTTCCCGTACGTGCTGGTAGGCGACGGCCACGGGGGAGTCGCCGATGAAGGGCGGGCGGACGCACAGCAGCTCGTAGAGGAGGCAGCCCGCCGAGTACAGGTCGGAGCGCGCGTCGACCTGCTCGCCCTTGGCCTGCTCCGGGGAGAGGTACTGGGCGGTGCCGATGACGGCGGCGGTCTGGGTCATGGTCATGCCGGACTCGCCCATGGCGCGGGCGATGCCGAAGTCCATGACCTTGACCTGGCCGGTCCGGGTGAGCATGACGTTCGCGGGCTTGATGTCGCGGTGGACGATGCCGGCGCGGTGGGAGTACTCGAGGGCCTGGAGGATGCCGATGGTCATCTCCAGGGTGCGCTCGGGCAGCAGCTTGCGGCCGGAGTGCAGGAGTTCGCGCAGGGTCGAGCCGTCGACGTACTCCATCACGATGTAGGGGATGGAGATGTTGTCGACGTAGTCCTCGCCGGTGTCGTAGACCGCGACGATCGCCGGGTGGTTGAGCGATGCGGCGGACTGGGCCTCGCGGCGGAACCGGGCCTGGAAGGACGGGTCGCGGGCGAGGTCGGCGCGCAGGGTCTTGACGGCGACGGTACGGCCGAGCCGGGTGTCGTGGGCGAGGTACACCTCGGCCATGCCACCGCGGCCGAGCACGTGGCTCAGCTCGTACCGGCCGCCGAGGCGACGCGGCTCTTCCATAACGTTCCAGCCCTCTCCGTCAGTCCCGACCGCACCGGTGTGTGGTCCGGCGGTGTGCTGTTCGCGCAAAGGCTACCGGCCGATCGTCGGTGATCGGTTCGTGACCACAGGCTGATACCGGACCGGTACCGTACGCTCGCGTCCGGGCGGAATCAGTGCTCCGGGTCACTCCGGCAGGGCCTTCGTCGTCTCGTCCCGTCGTTGTCATGGTCCGTTCCGCCGGTCAGCTCTTGCTGCTGAGCACGGCCTGCATGACGGCCTTGGCGACGGGGGCGGCGAGGCCGCCGCCGCTGATGTCGTCACGGCTGGCGTCGCTGTCCTCGATCACGACGGCGACCGCGACCGGGCAGCTGCCGTCCGCGGCCTTGGCGTAGGAGATGAACCAGGCGTAGGGGCGCTTGGCGTTCTTCTCGCCGTGCTGGGCGGTACCGGTCTTGCCGCCGACGACCACGTTCTTGATCTTGGCGTTGCCGCCGGTGCCGTTCTCGACGACGTTGACCATCATCTGCTGGATCTTCTGCGCGTTCGCGGCGGAGAGCGGGCGGCTCATCTCCTGCGGCTCGTGCTTCTCGATCACGTCGAGGTTGGGCGCGGTGAGCTGGTCGACCATGTACGGCTTCATCAGCTTGCCGTCGTTGGCGATGGCGGCGGTGACCATGGCCATCTGCAGCGGGGTGGCGGCGGTGTTGAACTGGCCGATGGCGCTCTGGGCGTTGCCGTCCTTGCCCATGGTCTTGTCGTAGACGCTCGCGAACGCGCGGACCGGGGTGTCGATCTTGTCGTTGTTGAAGCCGAACTTCTGCGCCGTCTCGACCATCTTGTCGCGGCCGACCTTGTCGCCGAGGTTGGCGAAGACGGAGTTGCAGGAGACCTTCAGCGCGTCGTTGAGGCTGGCCTTCTCGCAACCGCTGGCGTGGTTGACCATCGGGGTCCGGGTGCCGGGCAGGAAGTACGGCTCGGGGGTGTCGGTCGGCGCGTTGATGTCGGTGACGACGCCGTTCTCCAGGGCCGCGGCCGCGGTGACCACCTTGAAGGTGGAGCCCGGCGGGTAGGTCTCGCGCAGCGCGCGGTTGACCAGCTTCTTGTCCGGGCTGTCCTTGAGCTCGACCCAGGCCTTCTCGTCGGTCTTGGAGTTGCCGGCGAAGGTGGAGGGGTCGTACGAGGGGGTGCTGACCAGGGCCAGGATGGCGCCGGTGCGCGGGTCGATGGCCGCGACGGCGCCCGTCTTGTCGCCGAGCTTGTCGTACGCGGCCTTCTGCACGTCCGGCATCAGCGTGGTGACCACGTTGCCGCCGGCCTTCTTCTCGCCGGTGAACATGCCGATGGTGCGGTCGAAGAACAGCCGGTCGTCGTTGCCGGTGAGGATCTTGTCCTCGAGGGATTCGAGCTGCGTGGAGCCGAAGGCCTGGGAGGCGTAGCCGGTGACCGGGGCCCACAGGGCGCCGTCGTGGTAGGTGCGCTTGTACTTGTAGTCGCTGCCGTTGGTGACGGCGGAGCCGGTGATGGCCTGCCCGCCCGCGACGATGATGTTGCCGCGCTGGGTGGCGTACTGGGCGATCTGGACCCGGCGGTTCTCCTTGCGGGTGCTGAGCTCCTCGGCCGACACGTACTGGAGCCAGTTCGTGCGGACCAGCAGCGCGAGGATGAGCAGCCCACAGAAGATCGAGATGCGGCGCAGGGGCTTGTTCATGACGGACGGACCACCTGGGTCATCTCGGAGTCGGGGGACGGTGCGGGGGCCGGCGCGGGGCGGCGTGCGGTGTCGCTGATCCGGATGAGGATCCCGATGAGGGCCCAGTTGGCGAGGACGGACGAGCCGCCGGAGGCCAGGAAGGGCATGGTCATACCGGTGAGGGGGATGAGGCCCATGACGCCGCCGGCGACCACGAAGATCTGCAGGGAGAAGGCGCCGGACAGACCGATGGCGAAGAGCTTGCCGAAGGGGTCGCGGGCGGCGAGGGCGGTGCGGACGCCCCGCTCGATGATCAGGCCGTAGAGGAGGAGGAAGGCCATGACGCCCGCGAGGCCGAGTTCCTCGCCGACGGTGGAGAAGATGAAGTCGGAGTTGGCGGCGAAGCCGATGAGGTCGGAGTTGCCCTGGCCCCAGCCGGTGCCCAGGACGCCGCCGGAGCCGAAGCTCATGATCGACTGGCCGACCTGCTCACAGGCGCCGGACTTCGAGTAGCAGGCGAAGGGGTCGAGCCAGGCGGTGACGCGGGCCTTGACGTGGCTGGCGGTGGCGCCGACGACGGCCGCGCCGCCGACGCTCATGAGCAGGCCGATCACGATCCAGCTGGTCCGCTCGGTGGCGACGTACAGCATGATCACGAACATGCCGAAGAAGAGCAGGGATGTGCCGAGGTCGTTCTCGAAGACCAGGATGAGCAGGCTCATCGCCCAGATCATCAGGATCGGGCCGAGGTCGCGGCCGCGCGGCAGGTAGAGCCCCATGAAGCGGCGCGAGGCGAGGGCGAGCGCGTCCCGCTTGACCATGAGGTACCCGGCGAAGAAGACCGCGATGACGATCTTCGCGAACTCGCCGGGCTGGATGGAGAACCCGCCGATGCTGATCCAGATCTTGGCGCCGAAGACGTCGGCGCCGAGGCCCGGGATGACCGGCAGGATCAGCAGCACCAGCGAGGCGGCCATGGAGATGTACGTGAAGCGCTGGAGGGTGCGGTGGTCCTTGAGCAGCAGCAGGACGCCGGCGAACAGGGCGATCGCCACCGCGGTGTACATCATCTGGCGGGGGGCCGACTCGGAGAACGTGCCGAAGCTGCGCTTGGCGAGGTTCTGCAGCCGCTCGGACTGGTCCAGGCGCCAGATCAGGACGCAGCCGAGCCCGTTGAGCAGGGTCGCGATGGGCAGCAGCAGCGGGTCGGCGTACTTGGCGTAGCGGCGTACGACGAGGTGGGCGAGGCCTGCGAGGACGATGAGGCCGCCGCCGTAGACGAGCATGCCGGGGGGCAGCTCGCCGTGGATCGACAGGCCCACGTTGGCGTAGGCGAAGATCGGGATGACCACGGCGAACACGAGCAGCAGGAGCTCGGTGTTGCGCCGGCTCGGCAGCTCGATCGCGCCGATGGTGGTCGTGTTGGTGACAACGCTCATGGTGTGGCAGGCCCCCTGCGCCCGCGTGTGACTACTGCTTTCCGCACAGACTGACCAGCTGCTGCTCTGCCGCGGTCAGGCTGGGGCCGGATGTCTGGCCGTTCTGCGTCTCCGCGTTCCGGCGCTCTTCGTCCTTCTTACACGCGGAGACCTGCACGCCGAGTTCATCGATCTTCTGCTTGGCCCCGTCGAGGCTGGTCTCGCTGATGGTCGCCTCGACCTGCTTGCGCTTGAAGGGCGGCAGGTACTTCAGTTCGATGTCGGTGCGGTCGGTCTCCACCGTGGAGAGCTCCAGCGGGCCGAGCTTCTGGCTGATGCCGCGGAAGAGTGCGACGTGGTCGCCCTTGACGCCGATGTAGTACTGCGTCTGGGTCCAGCGGTGCGCAGCGTACAGGCCGCCGCCGACGACTCCGGCCACGATCAGCAGGATCAGGGTCCGGGTGGTCCACTTGCGCCCTTTGCTGCGGCGCCTGCGGGGGTTGTCGTACGTGTCGTCGAAGCGGGCTTCGTCATCGTACGGCTCGGGGTCGCCGAAGCTGCCGTACGTACCGCCGCCGCCCTGGCCCTGGTTCTGGTCGGGGTAGCCGTAGCCGGGCACGTCTCCGCTGCCGGGGGGCCCGAAGGCGCCGGCGGGCGGCGGGACCTGGCGGGCCAGGCGCGCGGCGCGGCCCGCAGGGGTCTGCATGGCGCCGCCGTCGAAGAGCTGGTGCTGGTTCTCGGCGACCGCGCCGACGACGACCGGGGTGTCGTTCAGCTGGGCGGCGAGGGTGTCGCCGCTGTCGGTGTCGAGGACGTCGGCGACGATGCAGGTGATGTTGTCCGGTCCGCCGCCGCGCAGGGCGAGCTGGATGAGGGACTGCACGGTCTCGTGCGGGCCGTGGTAGTCGGCGAGGGTCTCCTCCAGCGTCTGGTGGGAGACGACGCCGGACAGGCCGTCGGAGCAGATCAGGTAGCGGTCGCCGGCGCGGACCTCGCGGATCGACAGGTCGGGCTCGACCGTGTCGCCACTGCCCAGGGCCCGCATCAGCAGGGACCGCTGCGGGTGGGTGGTGGCCTCCTCCTCGGTGATGCGGCCCTCGTCGACGAGCCGCTGCACCCAGGTGTGGTCCTGCGTGATCTGCGTCAGGACCCCGTCGCGCAGCAGGTAGGCGCGGGAGTCGCCGACGTGGACGAGGCCGAGGCGCTGTCCGGTCCACAGCAGGGCGGTGAGCGTGGTGCCCATGCCCTCCAGCTGGGCGTCCTCCTCGACCATGACGCGCAGCTGCTCGTTGGCGCGCTGCACGGCCGTGCCGAGCGAGGTGAGGATGTCGGAGCCCGGCACGTCGTCGTCGAGCTGCACGAGGGAGGAGATCACCTCGGAGCTGGCGACCTCGCCTGCGGCCTGGCCGCCCATGCCGTCGGCGACCGCGAGGAGACGGGGGCCGGCGTAGCCGGAGTCCTCGTTGCCTTCGCGGATCATGCCCTTGTGAGATCCGGCGGCGAACCGCAGGGACAGACTCATGCGCACCTGCCCGGTCGACGCTTCCTCGGGGTACAACCGGTCTCGAGCCACACTGCCCACCCTCCGGTCGGGAGCGCGCTCGGGTCCGTGTCCTGGGTGGGACGGACTGCCGCGGCTCGCTCGCTCCGCTCGCTCATTCTCGTACTACTTCCGCAGCTCGATGACGGTCTTGCCGATGCGGATCGGGGCGCCCGGCGGGATGGGCGTCGGGGTGGTCAGCCGGGTCCGGTCGAGGTACGTGCCGTTCGTGGACCCGAGATCCTCGACGATCCACTGGCCGTCACGGTCGGGGTAGATCCTGGCATGGCGGCTGGAGGCGTAGTCGTCGTCCAGCACGATCGTGGAGTCGTGGGCGCGGCCCAGGGTGATCGTCTGGCCGGCGAGGGCCACCGTGGTGCCCGTGAGGGTGCCTTCGGAGACGACGAGCTTGGTGGGCGCTCCGCGACGCTGGCGCTGCTGCGGGGGCGCGGCGGCCTGGCGGCCGCCCTGCTGCGGGGCTGCCGCGCCGCTGCCGCGACGCGACGATCCGCGCTGTGTGACGCGCGTGCCGAAGAGGTCGCTGCGGATGACCTGAACGGCCACGATGACGAACAGCCACAGAACGGCCAGGAAACCCAACCGCATGACCGTCAGGGTCAGCTCTGACATTGCCCCCGCTTCACCCTTCGGCTTGCCGGTAAATGATGGTGGTGCTGCCCACGACGATCCGCGAGCCGTCGCGGAGCGTAGCGCGGGTGGTGTGCTGCCCGTCCACCACGATGCCGTTGGTGGACCCGAGATCCTGGATCGTCGAGGGCGTTCCGGTCCGGATCTCACAGTGCCGGCGCGAGACGCCGGGGTCGTCGATCCGCACGTCGGCTTCGGTGCTGCGGCCGAGCACGAGCGTGGGGCGGGAAATCTGGTGGCGGGTGCCGTTGATCTCGATCCAGTGGCGCCGCGGGGCGCCGCCTGCGGGTGCGGGGCCCGGGCCGCCGGCGCCGGGCCGGCCCGCGGGGGCGCCCGGGGGCGGTCCGGCGGGCATCGGCGGCGCGGCGACCGGGGGGTAGCCGTAGCCGCCCTGCTGGGGCTGCTGCGGCTGGGAGGTGCTGGCGGCGAGGGTGCGGCTGCGGACCCGGTAGAGGCCGGTGTCGAGGTCCTCGGCCTTCTCCAGGTGGACCTTGATCGGTCCCATGAAGCTGTAGCGCTGCTGCTTGGCGTAGTCGCGCACCAGGCCGGCGAGCTCGTCGCCGAGCTGCCCGGAGTAGGGGCTCAGGCGCTCGTAGTCGCCCGCGCTGAGCTCCACGATGAAGTCGTTGGGGACGACGGTCCGCTCGCGGTTCCAGATCGTGGCGTTGTTGTCGCACTCCCGCTGGAGGGCTCCGGCGATCTCGACGGGCTGGACCTCGGACTTGAAGACCTTGGCGAAGGTGCCGTTCACCAGACCTTCGAGTCGCTGCTCGAACCGCTTCAGAACTCCCATGGGGCACCTCCTCCGTCGTTGTCGCCCCTGTACTGCTTACTGATCGTATCCACGCGTGGCGGATTCAGGTGGTTCCCCCTGTGTCCTGTGCGGACAAGTGTTGGTCCTCACAAGGGATCGTAGGGGTGCGCAAGGGACAGTGTCCCGCACCGGGAGTGCTGTGCGGGAGGGGCGCTCGGGGGCCGCTTCCGGGGGCCCCGGGAAAGCGATGTGATTCCACCCCCGATGACGTGCTAATGTTTCGACGTCGCCAGGGGAACGGCCCGAAAGGGAAGAGCCACTGGGACGCTGCTCGGGCGAGTGGCGGAACGGCAGACGCGCTGGCTTCAGGTGCCAGTGTCCTTCGGGACGTGGGGGTTCAAATCCCCCCTCGCCCACTGACAGAACCCCTGGTTCGGAGAAATCCGGACCGGGGGTTCTTTCGTTGTGTGCCGTGACCTCGGTCATGTGGTGTGCGCCGTCACACGACAACTTCCTTTGTCTCCCGCCTGACTGGCGGACCGGACGATCATGCGGCGTCCGGGCGGCGGGAGTTGTCGCCGCGGACGCCGGCCGGCGGTGGTTTTCGGACGGGCGACTTTCGTCGGGCCGGGCGCGACGAAAGAGGGCTGCCCCGGCCGTGCCCCCGTGTCTAGGGTCGTCGCGTGGACGTGACGGCGAAGGCGCGGGCGGGCTGGGACTGGCTGAAGGGCCCTGAGCCGTGGACCCCGCGGATGACGGCGGGGGACCTGGCGCTCGCCGGGGTGGTGGTGCTGCTCGGGCTGGGCGTGGAGGAGCTCGATCACGGCAGCACGGCGCGGATGGTGGCGAGCGGTTTGGCCGTGGTGGTCCTGGTGCTGCTGCGGCGCCGGCTGCCGGTGGCGACCCTGGTCACGGCCGGGGCGGTGACGCCGTTCCTGCCCGGGGCCCTGCTGATCACGATCGTGCTGGGCTGGTCGGCGGGGCGCCGGATCGTCGGCGTGGGCCGGGCGCTGGCCGCGTTCACCGCGGCGTTCCTGGCGCAGGTCGGGCTGAGCGTGGTCGAGCAGTGGTCGCAGATGCGGCCCGTGCCGGTGATCGTCTTCTCGACCCTGATGTTCCTGGTCACGACGGTGATCCCCGGTCTGGCCAGCCGGTACTGGTCGCAGCGCCGGACGCTGCTGCGGGCGCTGCAGGAGCGCAACGGGCAGCTGATGCGGGAGCGGGCGATGGTCGCCGGGCAGGCGCGGCTGCGGGAGCGGCAGCGCATCGCCCAGGACATGCACGACAGCCTGGGGCACCAGCTGGCGCTGATCTCGGTGCACACCGGCGCCCTGGAGGTCGACCCGGAGCTCACCGACCGCCAGCGGGAGGCCGTCGGCGTGCTTCGGCAGGCCTCCGTGTCGGCGATGCACGAGCTGCGCGAGGTCGTCGGGATCCTGCGCGACGGGGTGGAGGCGCCCGCCCCGGTGGAGGAGGCGCAGCCCGCGGCCCGCGGTGTGGCGGGTATCACGGGGATCGTGGAGGCCGCGCGGAGCGCGGGGACCGACGTGCGGCTGACGACGGCGGGGCGGCCGAGGCCGCTGGCCGCGGCGTGCGACCACGCGGCGTACCGGATCGTGCAGGAGGCGCTGACCAACGCCTACAAGCACGCTCCGGGGGCGGCCATCGCGGTCGAGCTGCGGTACGAGGACGATTCGCTGGTCGTGGAGATCGCCAACGGGCCGGCGGCCGGAGCGGGTGCCGGGGAGGTGGTCTCCGGCGGGCAGGGCCTGACCGGGCTGCGCGAGCGGGCCCGGCTCGTCGGCGGCATGGTGCACGCGGGCCCCGCCGAGGGCGGCGGGTTCCGGGTGGCCGGGGTGCTGCCGTACGGGGCGGAGCCGGCCGGTGTCGAGGACGTCGCCGACGACTTCGGCCAGCAGGCGCAGGGCCTGGCGGCGGCGGCCGGCGCCCCGCCGATGGACTGGGCCGCCGTGGACCGGGAGCTGCTCGTGCGCGGGCGCAGCCGGGTCGGCGGGGTCGCACTGGGCTGCGGGATAGCGTTCGCCGCGCTCGTGGTGCTGGTGATCGTCATCGGGGCGGGCGCGGCCATGCTGGTGGGCTCGGTGGGCAAGGCGATGATCAGCCGGGAGGAGTACGACCGGATCCGGGTCGGCGATGCGGAGCAGGCCGTGCGGGAGCAGCTGCCGCAGGGCGAGAGCTTCCTGACCGAGGGCCTGGACCGGCGCGGGCCCGAACGGCCGGCGGGTTCGAGCTGCATGGCGCTGCTGTCGTCGGAGGACTCCAGGATGACCACCGATACGGTTTTCCGGTTCTGCTTCAAGGACGGCAGGCTCGTCGAGAAGCAGGCGTACGAGGTCGAGCAGTAGGAGCGCGCGTGACAGCCAAGGTGATCCGAGTGGTGATCGCTGACGACGAGCCGCTGATCCGCGCGGGGATCCGGATGATCCTCACCTCGGCGCCGGACGTCGAGGTGGTGGCGGAGGCGGGGAACGGCCACGAGGCGGTGGAGCAGGCCAGAGTGCACACCCCGGACGTCGTGCTGCTGGACATCCAGATGCCGGTGATGGACGGGCTGAGCGCGCTCGGCGAGCTGCGGCGGGCCGTGCCCGACGTGCGGGCGCTGGTGCTGACCACGTTCGGGGAGAAGGAGAACGTGCTGCGGGCGCTCGGCGAGGGCAGCGCGGGGTTCCTGCTGAAGGACTCGGCGCCGGGCGAGCTGATCGGCGCGGTCCGGGCGGCGGCGGCCGGCGACGCCTACCTCTCGCCGGGCGCGACCCGGCACGTGGTGGACCAGCTGGCCTCGGGGCGGGCCGTGGCGCGCGGCGAGGAGGCCCGGCGGCGGATCGCCGGGCTGAGCGAGCGGGAGCGCGGGGTGCTGGCGCTGCTGGGCGAGGGGCTGTCGAACGCGGACGCGGGCCGTCGGCTGCACATGAGCGAGGCGACGGTGAAGACGTACGTCAGCCGGATCCTCGCGAAGCTGGGCTGCGAGAACCGCGTCCAGGCGGCCCTGCTGGCCAGGGACGCCGGGCTGTAGATACGGTCGGGCCCGAATTGTTGATGTTGGCCGCGGGCCGTACGGGCCGTACGGGCGGCCGGAGCGGGGGGCGGCACGCATGGCGATGACGGAACAGCGCGCGGTGGAGACCGGCGCGGCAGAGGACGGCGGGCGGATTCCGGCCGTCGCGGGCTTCGCCCCGCGGGACGTGGCGGGCTCGCCCAAGGCAGCCGGCAAGGCCCTGCGCGCACGGGTGCCGCGCTCGGCGCACGCCCGCCTCGAACTGCCCGCCGGACGCCCGGACGCGGTGCGCGCGGTGGAGGAGTCCAATGCGGGCCGGGTCGCGGCGCTGACGCCGATACGGGTGGGGCGGATGGCCGCCAACCCGTTCGCGTTCCTGCGCGGCTCGGCCGGGCTGATGGCGCACGACCTGTCCACCGGGCCCGTCACCGGGGTCGGCGCGCAGATCTGCGGTGACGCCCACGCTGCGAACTTCGGCCTCTACGGCGATGCCCGCGGCGGGCTGGTGATCGACCTCAACGACTTCGACGAGACCGTCTTCGGGCCCTGGGAGTGGGACCTCAAGCGGCTGGCGGCCTCCCTGGTCCTGGCCGGCCGGGTGGCCGGCGCGGACGAGGACACCTGCCGGGCCGCCGCGCTCGACGCGGTCGGCGCGTACCGGCGGACCCTGCGGCTGCTGGCCAAGCTGCCGGCGCTGGACGCCTGGAACGCCATCGCGGACGAGGAGCTCGTCTCGCACGCCGACGCGCACGACCTGATGGGCACCCTGGAGCGGGTCTCGGAGAAGGCCCGCAACAACACCTCGGCGCGGTTCGCCGCCAAGTCGACCGAGCCTGCCCAGGACGGCGGCCGACGCTTCGTGGACGCGCTGCCGGTGCTGCGCCGGGTCGGGGACGGGGAGGCGGCGGCCGTGGCGGCCTCGCTCGGCCCGTACCTGAAGACGCTGCAGGGCGACCGGCTCCCGCTGCTGGCCCGGTACGCGATCCACGACGTGGCCTTCCGGGTCGTGGGCACCGGAAGCGTCGGCACCCGCTCGTACGTGGTGCTGCTGCTGGACCACCGCGGTGAGCCGCTCGTGCTGCAGGTGAAGGAGGCGCGGCCCTCGGTGCTGCTGCCGCACCTGCCCTCGGTGGGCTTCGACCCCGCGCCCGAGGAGCACGAGGGCCGCCGGGTGGTCTCCGGGCAGCAGCGGATGCAGGTGGTCTCCGACATCCTGCTGGGCTGGACCACGGTGGAGGGGCGCCCGTACCAGGTGCGGCAGTTCCGCAACCGCAAGGGCAGCGTGGACCCGGCGGCGCTGGCCGCGGACCAGATCGACGACTACGGCCGGATGACCGGCGCCCTGCTGGCCCGGGCGCACGCGCACAGCGCCGACCCGCGGCTGCTGGCCGGCTACTGCGGCAAGAGCGACGAGCTGGACGAGGCGATCGCCACGTTCGCCGTGGCCTACGCCGACCGCAGCGAGGCCGACCACGCCGACCTGGTGGCGGCGGTGAGGGCCGGGCGGATCGCCGCCGAGGCAGGCGTCTGACGGCGGGCAGGTCACGGTCCCGGGTCGATGTTTCACGTGGAACATCGACCCGGGACGAGCGGCCTTAGGGTGGCCGGGTGAGCGAGCAGCAGACTGACGAGACCGCCGCCGGCGACCCCGGCGCGACCGGCGCCTCCGAGGAGCGCCCCGAGGCCCGCCTGGAACGGGCCGTACGGGCCGCCGAGCAGGCGCTGATCGAGTTCGAGATCGCGGTGGAGACCTTCCGGGTCGAGGTGGAGAATTTCTCCCGCCTCCACCACCAGAAGCTCGGCCCGATGTACGCGCGGCTCGACGAGCTGGACGCGCTGATCGCCGAGGCCAAGGCGGCGCGCACCGGCGATGCCGAGGACCTGCGCCTGGCCCGCGAGGCCCGCTCGCTGGTGATGCCGATGCCGGGCGTGGAGGAGCTGTTCCACGACTGGATGGGCCAGGACGGGATCTCCGACGACGCGGGCGCCATGCTCACCGACCGGCCGGTGCAGCCGCCGCAGCGGGTGCGGCCCACCGACGAGGTGCGCCGGCTCTACCGCGAGTTGGTCCGCCTGGCCCACCCCGACCTGGCCCCGGACGAGGCCGAGCGGACGCGCCGCGACGCCTTCATCGCGCGGGTCAACGCGGCGTACGGGCGGGGCGAGGAGCAGCTGCTGCGCGCGCTGGCCGAGGAGTGGGCGGCCGGCCCCGTGCCGGAGGCGGTGCGGCGGCTGACCGAGAGCGAGGAGCTGTACGCCCGCCTGGAGTGGCTGGCCCAGCGCAAGGAGCTGCTGACCGTGGTGGCCCGTGAGCTGGAGGACAGCGCGATCGGCGCGATGCTGCGGATGGCCCCGGAGGACCCGGACCGCCTGCTGGAGGAGATCGCGGAGCAGCTGCTGGCCCAGGTCTCCGAGAAGGAAGCGCAGCTGGCGGACCTGTCCGCCGGGTGAGCCGGGCCGGGCCGGCGGCCGGCTCGGCTAAGTTGGAAGTCCGACCTGTGACGAGAGAAGGCCACGTATGAACTTCGGACCGCTTCCCTCGGTGGACGCCGCCGCGGTGCCCTCCGAAGGCTTTGTCCTGGACGTCCGCGAGGACGACGAGTGGGCCGCCGGCCATGTCGAAGGCGCGCTGCACATCCCGATGAGCGACTTCGTGGCCCGCTTCGGCGAGCTGACCGAGGCGGTCGAGGACGGCCGCCGGGTGCACGTGATGTGCCGCGTCGGCGGGCGCTCCGCCCAGGTGACCCAGTACCTGGTGCGCCAGGGCATCGACGCGGTGAACGTCGACGGCGGGATGCAGGCCTGGGACGGCGCCGGGCGCCCGATGGTGACCGACAACGGGACCCCGGCCTTCGTGCTGTAGGCCCCGTCGGGGCCCGTGGGGGCCGTAGAGGGCCTCTTCTCAGGTGAGGGCGTGGGCGGCCAGCAGGTCGCCCAGTGCCTCCTCGTGGGCGGCGGCCGGGCCGAGCTGGAGCTCCAGCTGTTTGGCCCATGCGTGGTAGCGGTGCAGCGGGTAGTCGGTGTCGGCGCCGAAGCCGCCGTGCAGGTGCTGCGCCGTCTGCACGACCCGGCGCACGCCCTCGGAGGCCCAGATCTTGGCGACGGCGATGTCGCCCGCGGCGGGCAGCGGGCCGCCGGCCCCGCCGGTCGCCGCGTCGATCCGCCAGGCGGCCTGCCAGAGGGTGGCCTCCATGGCGCGCAGGTCGATGTAGCGGTCGGCGGCCTGGACGGCGACCGCCTGGAAGGTGGCCACCGGGAAGCCGAACTGCTCCCGCTTGCCCGTGTACTGGCTGGTCATGGCGAGCACGGCCGTGCCGAGGCCCAGCGCGAGGGCGCAGGTCCCGGTGGTGAGGAGCTGGTTCAGCCGCTCCCAGGCGCGCGGGCTGTCCATGAGGTGCGCCGCGGGCACCAGGACGCCGTCCAGGCGGAGTTCGGCGAACCGCTCCCCGCTGGTGGAGAACTGGTCGGCCAGGGTGAGGCCTTCGGCGCCGCGCGGGACGAGCGCGAGGACGGCCGCGCCCTCCCCGGTGTGGGCCGGTACGGCGATCCAGTCCGCGCCGTGCGCCCACGGGACGGCGGTCTGGACCCCGTCGAGCACCCACGGGCCCTCGGGGCTTCGCCGGGCGGCGACGGCGAGTTCGGCGGGATCGTGGCCGCTGCGCCCGTGCGCGGCGGCGGTGAGCACGAGCTGTCCGTCGCCGGCGCCGGGCAGCAGGGCCGCGGCCAGTTCGGGGCTGCCGTGGGCCTGGACGGCCAGGGCGGTGGCGCAGTGCTCCAGCAGCGGCACCCGGGCCAGCACCTTCGCGGCCTCGCGCAGCACCAGGCACAGGGCGATGGCGTCGAGGCCGGCGCCGCCGTACTCCTCGGACAGCACCAGGCTCAGCAGGTCGGACGCGGCGAGCCGGACCCACAGCGGCCGGTCGAAGTCGTCGGCGACGGCGCCCGGGGTCAGGGCGGGGCTCGGCACGCCGTCGGGAGCGACGCCGGAGAAGACGGCTCGTGCCGCCTCGACGGCGGCCTGCTGCTCCTCGGTGAAGGTGAAGTCCACTGCCTGTCCTCCCGCACGCACCGGAACCCGCTTCGGTCCTGCCTCGAATCCAGTGCATCCGACGAATCGGACGGCGGATCCACTGGATCTGACGGAGCGTCAAGATAGAGCAGCTTCCGGAAATTGGACAGGGCCCCCGGGCCGCAGTTCCCGGGCCCGTGGAGCGGACGGGCCCGGGACGGACCGCGCGTGACCGCGCGGTGTACGGCTCAGCGGTCGAAGTCGATCTCGACTTCCTCGGTCACCGCGTGCGACTGGCAGGCCAGGACGAACCCGGCCTCGGTCTCCTCGGCCTCCAACGCGAAGTTCCGGTCCATCCGGACCTCGCCCGTCACCAGGAACGCCCGGCAGGTGCCGCAGACACCGCCCTTGCAGGCGTACGGGGCGTCGGCGCGGTTGCGCAGCACCGTGTCCAGCAGAGATTCCCCGTCCTGGATCGGCCAGGTGCCCGAGCGCCCGTCGAGCCGCGCGGTGACCTTGCCGTGGGCGGGCGCCGCCGTAGCGGCGGCGGGGGCCGGCGCCGAGGCGTCCTCGACGTGGAAGACCTCCTCGTGGATGCGGGTCCGTACGACGCCGAGCTCCCCCAGCGCCTTCTCCGCCTCCACCACCAGCCCGTAGGGGCCGCACAGGAACCAGCCGGTCACCTCGGCGACGGGCAGCAGCGCGGGCAGCAGGCCCGTAAGGCGCTCTTGGTCCAGGCGCCCGGACGGCAGCCCGGCCTCCTGCTCCTCCCGGGACAGGACCGTGACGAGCTGGAACCGGTCCGGATAGCGGTCCTTGAGGTCGGCGACCTCCTCCAGGAACATCGTCGACGCGGCCGTGCGGTCGCTGCGCACCAGGCAGAACCGGGCGTCGGGACGGGCCGCGAGCAGCGTCGCCGCGATCGACAGCACCGGGGTGATGCCGCTGCCGCCGACGATCGCCGCATAGTGCCCGGCGGCGGGGGCGGCGGCCGGCTCCAGGACGAACCGCCCGGCCGGGACCATCACGTCCAGCACGTCCCCGGCGGCGACCTCCTTGTGGGCGAACGTGGAGAACTCCCCGCCCTCCACAAGGCGGACGCCGACCTGGAGCCGCTGCGGGCCGGGACCCGCCGGGTCCGGGGCGGGCGAGCAGATCGAGTACGTACGGCGGACCTCGGTGCCGCCCGGGACGGTGCGGCGCAGGGTGAGGTGCTGGCCGGCGGCGTGCAGGTACTCGGCCCGCAGCTCCTCGGGGACCGCCAGGGTCAGCGCCACGGAGTCGTCGGTGAGCCGGTCGACCGCCGCCACCGTCAGCCGGTGGAAGGCACCGTGGCGCGCGGGGCGGCCCGGGCCCGGCGTGGGCGACGGCGTGGACGCGGCCATCTACAGCTCCTTGAAGTGGTCGAACGGTTCACGGCAGGCGGTGCAGCGGCGCAGCGCCTTGCATGCGGTGGAGGAGAACCGGCTGAGCAGTTCGGTTTCGGTCGACCCGCAGTGCGGGCAGCGGACCGACAGGGTGAGGGGGACCGGCCCGCCGGCCGCATGGGGCCGAGGCGGGGCGATGCCGAACTCGGCGAGCTTGCGCCGGCCTTCGGCGCTGATGTCGTCGGTGGACCAGGCGGGCGAGAGCACGGTGCGCACCCGGACCTCCGGTATGCCGTGGCCGGTCAGCGCCCGCTCGATGTCGGCGGACATGGCCTCGATGGCCGGGCATCCGGTGTACGTGGGGGTGAGGGTGACCTCGGCATGGCCGTCCTCGTGCATCCGGACCCCGCGCACCACGCCGAGCTCGGCCAGCGTGAGCACGGGCAGTTCGGGGTCGGGGACGGAGCCCGCCAGCGCGGCCAGCTCCGCCTCCAGGCGGCTCATGCCCTCGGCGCCGGCCGTCTCCGGGGCGCTCCCGGTACGGGCCTCGGGGCCGGCGGCAGGGGCCGGGTGCGTCACCACGACGCCCCCGGGTGGCTGCGGTGCAGGTGCTGCATCTCGGCGAGCATCCTGCCGAACGGCTCGGTGTGCAGGCCCTGGCGGCCGGCTCCGGCCGCCCAGGCGCCGGTGCGCGGCCCCTCGGGGAGGGCCAGCCCGGCCCGCTCCAGTACGCCGCCCAGCGCGGCCAGCCAACGGGCCTCCAGGGCGGTCCAGTCGACCCCGTCGAGGCCCTCGACCGGCTGGAACATCTCTCCGGTGTACTTCCACAGCGCGTCGAGCGCGGCCCGCATGCGCCGGCTGCTCTCCTCGGTGCCGTCGCCGAGGCGCAGGGTCCACTGCTCGGCGTGGTCGCGGTGGTAGGCGGTCTCCTTGACCGCCTTGGCGGCCAGCGCGGCGAACGGGCCGTCGCCGGAGGCCAGCTCCGCGTGCAGCTCGTTCTGGTAGAGGGAGAAGTAGAGCTGGCGGGCGATGGTGTGGGCGAAGTCCCCGTTGGGCTGCTCCACCAGCTGGAGGTTGCGGAAGGAACGCTCCTCGCGCAGGAAGGCCAGCTCGTCCTCGTCACCCACCATGGACAGCAGGACGCGGGCCTGGCCGAGCAGGTCGAGGGCGATGTTGGCGAGGGCGACCTCCTCCTCCAGGACGGGCGCGTGCCCCGCCCACTCGCCGAGGCGGTGGGAGAGGACCAGCGCGTCGTCCCCCAGCGCGAGGGCCGCCGAGGCGGTCACGCCGGTGACGGCGGCGGTGGTGTTCACAGCGTCGGTGCCGGTCACAGGTGGTTCACCCCCTCGGGGATCTCGTAGAAGGTCGGGTGCCGGTAGGGCTTGTCGGCGGACGGGGCGAAGAACGGGTCCCGCTCGTCCGGCGAGGAGGCGGTGATCTCGGCGGAGGGCACCACCCAGATGGAGACGCCCTCGCTGCGCCGGGTGTACAGGTCGCGGGCGTTGCGCAGGGCCATCTCCGCGTCGGGGGCGTGCAGGCTGCCCGCGTGCGTGTGCGAGAGGCCGCGCCGCGAGCGCACGAACACCTCCCACAGCGGCCAGTTCTGCGTCATACCCGTGCCTCCTCGTTCGTCGCCGCGGCCGGTGCCGCCGCGTGCTTGTGTGCATAGGCCGCGGCCGCCTCCCGGACCCACGCGCCTTCCTCGTGGGCCTTGCGGCGCTGGCCGATCCGCTGTTCGTTGCACGGGCCGTTGCCCTTGAGCACGTCCCAGAACTCGGCCCAGTCGATCGCGCCGAAGTCGTGGTGCCCGCGCTCCTCGTTCCACTTCAGGTCCGGGTCGGGCAGGGTCAGCCCGAGCGCCTCGGCCTGCGGGACGGCGATGTCCACGAAGCGCTGGCGCAGCTCGTCGTTGGAGTGCCGCTTGATCCGCCAGGCCATCGACTGCGCGGAGTGCGCCGACTCGTCGTCCGGCGGGCCGAACATCATCAGCGAGGGCCACCACCAGCGGTTCACCGCGTCCTGCGCCATCGCGTGCTGCTCCGGCGTGCCCTGGGAGAGGGCGAGGAGCAGCTCGTACCCCTGGCGCTGGTGGAAGGACTCCTCCTTGCAGATCCGGACCATGGCGCGGGCGTAGGGCCCGTAGGAGCAGCGGCACAGCGGCACCTGGTTGGTGATCGCGGCGCCGTCCACGAGCCAGCCGATCGCGCCGACGTCGGCCCAGGTCAGCGTGGGGTAGTTGAAGATCGACGAGTACTTCTGCTTGCCCGCGTGGAGCTTGTCGAGCAGCTCGTCCCGGCTGGTGCCGAGGGTCTCGGCCGCGCTGTACAGGTACAGGCCGTGCCCGGCCTCGTCCTGCACCTTGGCCATGAGGATCGCCTTGCGGCGCAGCGAGGGCGCGCGGGTGATCCAGTTGGCCTCGGGCTGCATGCCGATGATTTCCGAGTGGGCGTGCTGGGCCATCTGGCGTACGAGCGAGGCGCGGTACTCCTCGGGCATCCAGTCGCGCGGCTCGACGCGCTCATCGGCCGCCACGGCCGCGTCGAACGCTGCCGCCAGCTGCGCCCCGAGGTCTGCCCCGAGGGCCGTGTCCTGCCCCGATTCCGGGGTCACTGCCACCATCCCGGCCCCCTGCCAGAGTCTGTTGACCGTCTCTTGTCCCGCCCGACCGACCGATCGTTCGGTTCATGCTCTTCAATGGTGAGACGGCGGCCCGTAGGGTGTCAACCTCTGTGGTCAACCCTGTGGACGAACCCTGTGGACGCCGGAGGATCGGGGGGCGATGGAAGCGAACGAGCGCGGGGCCGCGGAAACGGCTGCTCCGCCGGCCGGGCCCGCCGCCGCGCTGCCGTCCCGCGAGCCCGGGATCGCCGGGCTGTCCGCCCCGTACCGGGTCCTCGCGGCGCTCGCCGTCGCCGTGACGGCCCTGGCCGTCTGCGGGCACCTGGCGATGGTCTTCCTGCACGTCGCCCCCGCCAACACGGTCAGCAAACGCCATGCCGAGGCGATCGACGACTGGATCTACCCCGAGTTCGAGCAGAACTGGAAGCTCTTCGCCCCCAACCCGCTCCAGCAGAACATCGCCGTCGAGGTCCGTGCGGAGGTCCGCACCCCTGGCGGCGAGCTCGTCACCGGGCCCTGGCGCGACCTGTCCGCCGAGGACGGCGCCGCCATCCGGCACAGCCTGCTGCCCAGCCACACCCGGCAGAACGAGCTGCGGCGGGCCTGGGACTTCTACACCGGCTCCCACGACGACGACAACCGGGCGAACGGCGAGCGCGGGGAGCTGTCGGAGCAGTACCTGAAGCGGATGGCGCTCGGGCGCCTGGCCTCCCGTGACGGCGGCGACGGCACGGTCGTACGGATCCAGGTGCGCTCGGCCACGCGGGCCGTGGCGGCGCCGCCGTGGAGCGACGAGAAGACCGACACGCAGACCTACTACCGGGAGCTGCCGTGGTGGACGGTGTGAGACGGGCCCGGGCCGCCGCGCGCGGGGCGCTCGCGAAGGCCACCGGGCAGGCGCTGGGCCCGTACCAGAGCGCGGTGGTCCGCATCGGCTTCTCCGCGACCTGGCTGTTCTTCCTGCTGCGGGAGTACCCCAACCGGCACGAGCTGTACGGGCCCGACGGCCCCTGGAGCTGGGCGCTGGCGCGCCGGCTGATCGACTCCAACCACGCCTTCACGCTGCTGCTGTGGACGGACGCGCAGCTGTGGTTCGAGCTCGTGTACGCGGTCGCCGTGCTGGCGAGCGCGCTGATGGTGCTGGGCTGGCGGACGCGGGCCATGTCCGTGGTGTTCATGGCGGGCGTGCTGTCGCTGCAGAACCGCAGCGTGTTCGTGGGCGACGGCGGGGACAACGTCGTCCACCTGATGGCCATGTACCTGGTGCTGACCCGGTGCGCGCAGGTGTGGTCGCTGGACGCGCGACGCGCGCGGCTGCGCGGGTCCGCCGCCCAGGGGGCCGCCGGGCCGGTGCTGTGGTCCGTGCTGGGCGCGGTGTTCGCGTACGGGGCGGTCACCGCGCAGTTCGGCTACGGGTGGCTGGCGGTCTTCGCGGCGCTGTGGGTGGCCGGCGCGGTGTGGTGGATGGTCGAGCGGTACGAACCGCACGGGGAGGGGCGGGCCCTGCTGGACGTCCTCGCCAACCTGGTGCACAACGCCGGGATGCTGGTGATCATGGCGGAGGTCTGCCTGATCTATGCGACCGCCGGCTGGTACAAGATCCAGGGCTCGCGGTGGCAGGACGGGACCGCGCTGTACTACCCGCTCGGGCTGGACTCCTTCAGCCCCTGGCCCGAGGTGTCGGCGGTGCTGGCCGGGAGCGGGACGGTGGTGATGCTGCTGTCGTACGGGACCGTGGCGGTCCAGGTCGCGTTCCCTTTCACGGTGTTCCACCGGCGGATCAAGAACGTGCTGCTGGGGGCGATGATCCTGGAGCATGCGGGGATCGCGGTGCTCCTGGGGCTGCCGTTCTTCTCCATGGCGATGATCGCCGCTGACGCGGTGTTCCTGCCGACGGGTTTTCTGGTGGGGGTGGGTGGGGCGGTCGCCCGGGCCCGAAGCCGACGGGCGGCCCCGAGGCCGGTTTCCGCGGGCCCGGCGCTGCCTGTGCCCGCGCCTGGGCCTGCGCCTGTGCCCGCGCCTGGGCCTGAGCCCGCGGCCCCGGATCCGGCGCCGAGCCCGCGGTAGGCGCCGCGGCGGCGGGTGCGGGTTCGCCGCCGGCGAGGGGGAGTTGGCTGAGATCGGGGCGAGAGGTGCGGGTGTGACGATTCTCGGCGGCGCAATCGCCGTATGTCACTCTCGGGACCCAAGTTCGAGAAGGTCTGGTCCCTCTGACGCCGGTCGCCGGTCGCCGGTCGCCGCTCGCCGGTCGCCGCCGCTAGCTGCCGCTGCTGCGGGCCGGTGCCGGGTGCCGCTGCGCGGAGCCGTTCCCCTACCCGCCCCTTCCCGCTGTGTCCGATAGCGGCTTCGCCGCGGGCGGGTCCTGCGGCCCCGGGCCCCGCTCGCCTCAGTCGCCGGCCGGGCTCAAAGATTCGGGGGCTCCGCCCCGGACCCCCGCGCCTCGAACGCCGGTGGGGCTGGTTTGGGCCGGGGTCGTAGGGTCTGGGTATGGGTGAGGTGTGGGAGTGGCGGGCTGCCGCTGATGAGGGGCTTGTGCTGCTGGACGGGTTTCATGCCCTCAAGCACGCCCTGCGGTTCGGGGCCGATGTGCGGGTGGTCGTGGCCGAGGAGCCGGATGCCGTCCTCGCGCTGGCAGCCGCGCTCGCGCCGGATGTGGAGGGCGAGGTTCGGCGGCTCGTGCAGCAGGGGGCGCTGCGGGAGCTGGTCGGGCGGGTGCATCCCACCGGGGTTGCGGCGCTGGCCGTGCGGCCGGACGGGGACCAAGGGCGGGCCCGGCTCCGGCAGCGGCCGCGGAGTGCGCCGATCGTGGTGCTGGACGACCCCAAGAATCTGGGGAACGTGGGGGCTGTCGTAAGACTGGCCGCCGGGTTCGGGGCCACGGGGGTCGTGACCCGGGGGAGTCTTGATCCCTGGCATCCGAACGTGGTGCGGGCCGGGGCCGGGCTGCACTTCGCCACCACCGTGGACCGGGTGACCCTCGAAACCCTGCCCGAGGGGCCCGTCTATGCGCTCGACCCGGAGGGCGAGGACATCCGCGCCCTCACCCTCCCGGACGACGCGCTGCTGGTCTTCGGCTCCGAGCGGCACGGGATCTCGCCCGAGCTGCGGGCCCGCGCCGACCACCTGGTGTGCCTGCCGATGCGGCCGCAGGTGTCCAGCTACAACCTGGCCACCAGCGTGGCCATGGCCCTCTTCCACTGGGGCGGCCCGCGGGACGGGCTCCGCACCCACGGCTGAAATTGTCCGTGTCCGTGCGGTCCGCCCGCGGGAGGCACCGATGACGCTCAAACGCCGGCTGCTCTTCCTCGCTCCACCGGTTGCCGCATCGGTCGTCCTCGCTCCGACCGTCGCCGTCGCGGCACAGCCCACGCCTCCGGCCTCCGGCACGGTGAAGTGCCCCGGAGCGCGGAGTACTCGGTCAGCTGTGTTCGGTCGCGGGGGCGGGCGGCTCCACCCCGAGGTGGGCCGCCCGCGCCGTGGTGACTGCCGTCAGGCCTGGCGGCGGACCTCGACCATGCGGAAGCGGTTCGAGACGAACGCGCCGTCGCACAGGGCGGCGTTGGCCGCCGGGTTGCCGCCCGAGCCGTGGAAGTCGGAGAAGGCCGCGGTCTGGTTCACGAAGACCCCGCCGGTCAGGTTCAGCGACAGCTGCGCCGACTCCTCCAGGCAGACCTCCTCGATCGCCCGCTCCGTCTCCTCCGAGGTGGTGTACGCGCCGATCGTCATGGCGCCCTTCTCCCGCACCGTGCGCCGCAGCAGCTCCAGCGCGTCGGCCGTGGAGTCCACCGCCACCGCGAAGGAGACCGGGCCGAAGCACTCCGAGAGGTACGGGGCGGAGTCGTCCGGCTTGGCGCCGTCCAGCTTCACCATGACCGGGGTGCGGACCACCGCGTCCGGGAACTCCGGGTTCACCACCTCGCGGGAGGCCAGCGCGACCTCGCCGAGCGCGGCCGCCGCCTCCAGGCGGGCCTTGACGTCCGGGTTGACCAGGGCGCCCAGCAGCGCGTTGGCCCGGGCGTCGTCGCCCAGCAGGCCGCCGACGGAGGCCGCGAGGTCGGCGACGACCTCGTCGTAGGACTTGTGCCCGGCGTCGGTCTCGATGCCGTCGCGCGGGATCAGCAGGTTCTGCGGGGTGGTGCACATCTGGCCGCTGTACAGGGACAGGGAGAAGGCCAGGTTCCCCAGCATGCCCTTGTAGTTGTCGGTGGAGTCCACCACGACCGTGTTGACGCCGGCCTTCTCGGTGTAGACCTGCGCCTGGCGGGCGTTGGTCTCCAGCCAGTCGCCGAACTCCGTCGAGCCCGTGTAGTCGATCAGCTTGATCTCGGGGCGGACGGCGAGGGTCTTGGCGATGCCCTCGCCCGGCCGCTCGACCGCCAGCGCGACCAGGTTCGGGTCGAAGCCGGCCTCCGCCAGGACCTCGCGGGCCACCTGCACCGTGAGCGCCAGCGGGAGCACGGCGCGCGGGTGCGGCTTGACCAGCACGGCGTTGCCGGTGGCGAGGGAGGCGAACAGGCCCGGGTAGCCGTTCCACGTCGGGAAGGTGTTGCAGCCGATCACCAGCGCGATGCCGCGCGGGGCGGCGACGAAGCGCTTGTCCAGGTTCAGCGGGTCCTTCTTGCCCTGCGGCTTCGACCAGTCGGCGCGGCCCGGGACGCGGGTCTGCTCCTCGTACGCATAGGCCACCGCCTCCAGGCCGCGGTCCTGCGCGTGGGGGCCGCCCGCCTGGAAGGCCATCATGAACGCCTGGCCGCTGGTGTGCATGACCGCGTGCGCGAACTCGTGCGTGCGCGCGCCGATGCGGGCCAGGATCTCGATGCACACCACCGCGCGGGCCTCGGGGCCGGCGTCGCGCCAGGCGCCCATGCCGGCGCGCATGGCGGGCAGCAGCACGTCGGGGTCGACGTGCGGGTACTCGACGCCGAGCTCGGGACCGAAGGGGGAGACCTCGCCGCCGGCCCAGCCGTCGGTGCCGGGCTGACCGAGGTCGAGCCGGGTGCCGCGGACGGCCTCGAACGCGGCGAGCCCGTCGGCGGGGGCGGTCTCGCCGTACGCCTTGGGGTGCTCGGGGTGCGGGGACCAGTAGGCGCGGCTGCGAATGGCCTCCAGCGCCTGGTCCAGGGTGGGCCGGTGCTTGGCGGACAGGGCAGTCAGCTGGGGGAGGGTGGACTCGGCGGCCATCAGGGACCAACTCCTCGTTGAGCCGGGCAAGATCAGCTGGGTCGCAGACTGAGATCAGGCAAGGGCGGGTGAAGAAGAGCAGACTGGAGTTAGAGTAACCGAACGATCGGTCGGGACAAGAGGGCCCGGCAGGCCTGTGGATAACCCGGTGCGGGAGGATCAGGACATGACAGCAATCGAGCGGTCCCGCACTGTGGCGGTCGTCGGCGCCGGCACCATGGGCCAGGGCATCGCCCAGGTGGCCCTTCTCGCAGGTCACCGGGTGCTGATCTACGACATCAACGCCGCCCTCGCCGCCGACGGCGTCGGCATCGTCCAGGACCGCGTCGAGCGCATGGCCGCCAAGGGCCGCCTCGACCGCACCGAGGCGGAGGAGGCGATCGGCCGGATCGGTGCGGCCGACGACCTCGCCGACCTCTCCGACGCCGCGCTCGTCATCGAGGCGGTCGTCGAGGACGTCACCGTCAAGCGGACGCTCTTCGCCGCACTCGAAGAGGTGGTGGACCGGGACGCCCTGCTGGCGACGAACACCTCCTCCCTCTCCGTGACGGAGCTCGCGGGCGGTCTCGCCCACCCCGGCCGCTTCCTCGGCCTGCACTTCTTCAATCCGGCCCCGCTGCTCCCGCTCGTCGAGGTGGTCAGCGGTTTCGCGACCGACCCGGCAGCCGCCGAGCGCGCGTACGCCACCGTCCTGGGCTGGGGGAAGACCCCGGTCCGCTGCGCCGACACCCCCGGCTTCATCGTCAACCGGATCGCCCGCCCCTTCTACGCCGAGGCCTTCGCGGTGTACGAGGAGCAGGGCGCCGACCCGGCCACCATCGACGCCGTGCTGCGCGAGTGCGGCGGCTTCAAGATGGGCCCGTTCGCGCTGACCGACCTGATCGGGCAGGACGTCAACGAGGCCGTCACCCGCTCCGTGTGGGAGTCCTTCTTCCGGAGCCCCAAGTTCACCCCTTCGCTCGCGCAGCGCCGCCTGGTCCAGTCGGGCCGCCTCGGCCGCAAGTCGGGGCACGGCTGGTTCCCGTACGGCCCGGACGCCGCGGCCGCGCTCCCGCACACCGCGGGCCCCGAGAAGGCCCCGGAGGAGGTCACCGTCGTGGGCGACCTCGGCCCGGCCGCGGAGCTCACCGCGATGATGGAGGAGGCCGGCATCGCGGTCACCACCACGGAGCACGGCGGCCCGTACATCCAGCTGCCCGGCGAGGGCCAGCTGGTCCTCGCGGACGGCAAGACGTCGGTCGAGTTCGCGGACGTCGTCTACTTCGACCTGGCGCTCGACTACCGCGGCGCCACCCGCATCGCCCTGTCCGCCGGCGCGGACACCGGCGAGCGGACCCTCGCCGAGGCCGTCGGCCTCTTCCAGAAGCTCGGCAAGCAGGTCTCCGTGATCGGCGACGTGCCCGGCATGATCGTCGCCCGTACGGTCGCCATGCTGATCGACCTGACCGCGGACGCGGTGGCCCGCGGCGTGGCCAGCGCCGAGGACATCGACACCGCGATGCGGCTCGGCGTCAACTACCCCCTCGGCCCGGGCGAGTGGCACGAGCGGCTCGGCCGCGACTGGGCGTACGACCTGCTGCACCATCTCGACGAGCGCTGCCCCGGCGGCCGCTACGCGCCCTCGCTCGCCCTGTTCAAGCTCGGCTACGCGGAGGACGAGGAGACGGACGCCGCGGAGGAGGGCGCGTGACGACCGCCAGGCGGGACACCTACACCCCGGAGTCGCTCCTGACGGTCGCGGTCCAGGTCTTCAACGAGCGCGGCTACGACGGCACCTCCATGGAGCACCTCTCCAAGGCCGCGGGCATCTCGAAGTCCTCGATCTACCACCACGTGGCGGGCAAGGAGGAGCTCCTCAACCGGGCCGTCAGCCGCGCGCTGGACGGGCTCTTCGCCGTGCTGGAGGAGCCCGGCGCCCTGCGCGGCCGGGCGGTCGAGCGCGTGGAGTACGTCACGCGCCGCACGGTGGAGGTGCTGGTCTCCGAGCTCCCGTACGTGACGCTGCTGCTGCGCGTGCGGGGCAACACGCGCACCGAGCGCTGGGCCCTGGAGCGCCGGCGCGAGTTCGACCACCAGGTGGCCGAGCTGCTCAAGGCCGCCGCGGCGGACGGGGACCTGCGGGCGGACGTGGACATCCGGCTGGCCACCCGCCTGCTGTTCGGCATGGTGAACTCGCTGGTCGAGTGGTACCGCCCGCACCCGGGCACCACGCCCGACGAGCTCGCCGACGCGGTGGTGCACATGGCTTTCGACGGGCTGCGGACCGTCCGCGGCTAGCCTTCGGCCGGTGCGCGCAGCGGCCGTCGGCCGGTCCGCTCCCAGAACGGCCGAAAAACTGTGCGATCAAGTGTCCTCCCGGCGATGTACGCTGTCCGCGACTCAAACCTGAGCGCGTTCAAAAAACAAAATGGGGGGGCCGGTGCGCAATCGCCGACTCGTACTTTCCGCTGCCGTAGCCGTGGCGGCCAGCCTCGGCGCTGTCCTGGCGCCGGGCATGGCCCAGGCCGCCGGTCCGGCAGCACCCGTGGCCCAGGGGGCGCCCGTGGCGGGCGCACAGGCGGACTCGCTGCCGAAGCCGAAGGCCACCAAGACGTTCCACAGGGGGGCCGAGAAGTCGGTCCGCAAGACCCCGTCCGCCACCGCCGCCAAGGGCCTCCAGGCCGCGCCGCAGGTGGCCACCGCGGGCAACCCGGACCTGGCCGTGGTCCTCAACGCGTGGACCACCTCCGCGCACGGCGTCGAGCTGCAGTCCACGCTCATGAGCGTCCCGGGCGCCACCCTCAAGGTCAGCTACGACTGGGGCGACGGCACCGTCGACACCGCCGACGGCACCCCGGGCGCCGAGGTGAAGCTCGCGCACCGCTACGCCGAGCTCGGCGAGTACAACGTCAAGGTCACCGTGACGGACGCGGCGAACAACGCCGAGGTCGTCAACGAGCTCCCGCTCTCGACGGTCGGCTCGGACTTCACCGCGTACGCCCCGACCCGTCTGCTGGACACCCGCAACGGCATCGGCGCCCCGCGCTCCATGGTGCCCGCGTACAGCAGCACCAAGGTGCAGATCGCCGGCAACGGCGGCATCCCGAAGGGCGTCACGGCCGTGGCGCTGAACGTCACCGTCACCAACACCGGCTCCGCCGGGCACGTGACCGTCTTCCCCGGCGGCGGCACGCGGCCGACCACCTCGAACCTCAACTTCGAGGCCAACCAGAGCGTGCCGAACATGGTGATCGTGCCGGTCGGCAAGGACGGCACCGTCGAGCTGTACAACGGCGGCTGGGAGTCGGTCGACCTGATCGCCGACATCACGGGCTACTTCACCCAGTCGGCGTCCAGCGGCTACACGCCGATGACGCCGGCCCGCTTCGTGGACACCCGCACGGGCCTGGGCACCGCCCAGGGCCAGGTCGCCGGGCAGGCCACGTTCGGCACCCAGATCAGCGGCCAGTACGGCGTCCCGGCCGGCATCACCGCGGTGGCGCTGAACGTGACCGTCACCAACCCGAAGGAGGCCGGCCACCTGACCGTCTTCCCGAGCGGCCAGTCGGCGCCCACCACGTCCAACGTGAACTTCACCGCCGGCCAGACCATCGCCAACTCGGTGATCGTCCCGGTCGGCCCCGACGGCCGGATCAACGTCCGCAACGGCGCCTGGGCCGGCACCGACGTCATCGTCGACGTCGTCGGCTACTACAGCCCCGCCAGCTCGGGCTCCTTCATGGCGGTCGACCCGCACCGGAGGTTCGACACCCGGACCTGGGACAAGCCGATGTACCCCCGCGGCTACATCTGGTCGGCCATCTCCCACGGCGAGGAGGGCATCGCCGGCTACGTCCTGAACGCCACGGTGACCAACACCAAGGACGCCGGCTTCCTCTCGGTCGCCCCGGACACCAACACGCCGGAGCAGTACAAGAACCACACCGAGGTGCAGCAGACGCGGCCCACCGCGTCGACGCTGAACTGGACGGCCGGCAAGACCGTCCCGAACCTGGTCCAGGCGAGCTCCGGCGGCGTCAACGGCGTCGTGGACTTCTGGAACCAGAGCTGGAACACCACCGACCTGATCGTCGACATGTTCGGCTACTACGAGACCAAGTGATCCGCCCGTAGGCGCCGCGCACAGCGCCCCGGGGACGGCCTTTCCAGGCCGGCCCCGGGGCGCTGTGTCGTTTCTCCGCCGCTCACTCCTCGGCGGCGATCGCCGGTCCGCCGTTCGGCGGGCCCGGATCGAGGAGGTCGGTCTCCTCGAAGACCAGCAGGGTCCGCGTGGAGAGCACCTCGGGGATGGACTGCAGCCGGGTCAGCACCAGCTCGCGCAGGGTGCGGTTGTCGGGGGTGTGGACCAGCAGCAGGACGTCGAAATCGCCGCTGACCAGGGCGATGTGGGCGGCGCCGGGCAGCTCGCGGAGCTTCTCGCGGACCGTGCGCCAGGAGTTCTGGACGATCTTCAAGGTGATGTACGCGGAGGCACCCTGGCCTGCGCGTTCGTGGTTGACCCGGGCCGTGAACCCGCGGATCACCCCGTCGTCGATCAGCCGGTTGATCCGCGCGTAGGCGTTCGCGCGCGAGACGTGGACCTGCTCGGCCACCGACCGTATCGACGCCCGGCCGTCCGCCTGGAGCAGCCGCATGATCGAGCGGTCGATGGGGTCCAGGGGACGCGGCGGGGCCTGTGGGGCGGAGGGTGCACCGCCCGGTGGGACCGGTGCGGAACCCGCTGCGGCCATTTGTTCATCCGGCATTGCCCACTGCCTCCCTGTCCTGGACGTCCTGCACCCATCCCAGGGCCCCGGCGCCACTTTGTCCACAGCCTGGAGCCGCCTGTAGCCAAATTGCGCCATCGACCGAACAATCGGTTGGTGAGGCGCCTCACAACCGGGGCTGCCGTCTGCCCGCTTCCCAAGAGGAGGTGTACGCCGCCATGACGGTCCAAGAGCTGCCCGGCGCCGGTGCGTCCCACCGATCCACCCCGCCGCCCGCCTGGAGGCCCCGTACCGAGGCCGCCCCGCTGCTCCCGGACCCCGAGCCGTACCGGGTACTGGGCACACCGGCCGCCGAGAAGCTCGACCCCGAGCTGATGCGCCGCTGCCACGCCGAACTGGTGCGCGGCCGCCGCTACAACGCCCAGGCCACCGCCCTCACCCGGCAGGGCCGGCTCGCCGTCTACCCCTCCACGGTCGGCCAGGAGGCCTGCGAGATCGCAGCCGCCCTGGTGCTCGAGGAGCAGGACTGGCTCTTCCCGAGCTACCGCGACACCCTGGCGGCCGTGGCCCGCGGCCTGGACCCCGTCCAGGCGCTGACGCTGCTGCGCGGTGACTGGCACACCGGCTACGACCCCCGCGAGCACCGCATCGCCCCGCTGAGCACCCCGCTCGCGACCCAGCTGCCGCACGCGGTGGGCCTGGCGCACGCCGCCCGGCTGCGCGGCGACGACGTGGTGGCCCTGGCCATGGTCGGCGACGGCGGCACCAGCGAGGGCGACTTCCACGAGGCGCTGAACTTCGCGGCCGTCTGGCAGGCCCCGGTGGTCTTCCTCGTCCAGAACAACGGCTTCGCGATCTCCGTCCCGCTGTCCAAGCAGACGGCCGCCCCCACCCTGGCCCACAAGGCCGTCGGGTACGGGATGCCCGGCCGCCTCGTCGACGGCAACGACATCGCCGCCGTGCACGAGGTGCTGTCGGAGGCGGTCCGCCGGGCGCGGTCCGGTGGCGGTCCCACCCTGGTCGAGGCGGTCACGTACCGCATAGAGGCCCACACGAACGCCGATGACGCGACCCGCTACCGCGGGGACGCCGAGGTCGAGGCATGGAAGGCGCACGACCCCGTGGAGCTGCTGGAGCGCGAGCTGACCGCGCGCGGGATCCTCGACGAGCAGGGCATCGAGGCGGCCAAGGAGGCCGCCGAGCGGATGGCGGCGGCGCTGCGCGAGCGGATGAACGCCGACCCCGTCCTGAACCCGATGGACCTGTTCGAGCACGTCTACGCGGAGCAGACCGGCCGGCTGCGCGAGCAGGCGGACATGCTGCGGGCCGAGCTCGAGGCGGAGGAGCAGTCGTGACGACGGTGGCGGTGAAGCCCGCGACGATGGCGCAGGCCCTGAACCGGGCCATGCGCGACGCGATGGCCGCGGACCCGACCGTCCACGTCATGGGCGAGGACGTCGGCACCCTCGGCGGCGTCTTCCGCATCACGGACGGCCTCGCGAAGGAGTTCGGCGAGGACCGCTGCACGGACACCCCGCTCGCGGAGGCCGGCATCCTCGGCACCGCGGTCGGCATGGCCATGTACGGGCTGCGGCCGGTCGTGGAGATGCAGTTCGACGCGTTCGCCTACCCGGCGTTCGAGCAGCTCATCTCGCACGTGGCGAAGATGCGCAACCGCACGCGCGGAGCGATGCCGCTGCCGATCACCATCCGCGTGCCGTACGGCGGCGGGATCGGCGGCGTGGAGCACCACAGCGACTCCTCCGAGGCGTACTACATCGCCACGCCCGGCCTGCACGTGGTGACCCCGGCGACCGTCGAGGACGCGTACGGGCTGCTGCGCGCGTCGATCGCGAGCGACGACCCGGTGATCTTCCTGGAGCCGAAGCGGCTGTACTGGTCGAAGGCCGAGTGGAACCCGGAGGCGCCGGCCGAGGTGCCGGGCATCGGCAAGGCCGTGGTGCGGCGTACGGGCACGAGCGCGACGCTGATCACGTACGGGCCCTCGCTGCCGGTGTGCCTGGAGGCGGCCGAGGCGGCCCGCGAGGAGGGCTGGGACCTGGAGGTCGTCGACCTGCGCTCGCTGGTGCCGCTGGACGAGGAGACCGTCATGGCCTCCGTACGCCGCACCGGGCGCGCGGTGGTGGTCCACGAGGCGAACGGCTTCGGCGGACCGGGCGCCGAGCTCGTCGCCCGCATCCAGGAGAAGTGCTTCCACCACCTGGAGGCGCCGGTGCTGCGGGTGACGGGCTTCGACATCCCGTACCCGCCGCCGATGCTGGAGAAGCACCACCTGCCCGGTGTGGACCGGATCCTGGACACCGTGGCCCGCCTGCAGTGGGAGAACTGATGCCGCAGGTAATGGAGTTCAAGCTCCCCGACCTCGGGGAGGGACTGACCGAGGCCGAGATCGTCCGCTGGCTGGTGGCGGTCGGCGACGTCGTCGCCGTCGACCAGCCGGTGGTGGAGGTCGAGACGGCCAAGGCGATGGTGGAAGTGCCGTGCCCCTACGGCGGTGTGGTCACCGCCCGCTTCGGGGAGGAGGGCACGGAACTCCCCGTCGGAGCACCGCTGATCACGGTGGCGGTGGGCGTGAGTGCGGGTGCAGGCGCGGAGGCGGGCGCGGGTGCGGCCGGGGCGGAGCCGGAGGCTTCCGGTTCGGGCAACGTCCTGGTCGGCTACGGGACGGACCACTCGCGCACGGCGCGTCGGAGGCGGGTGCGACCCGCCTCCGCGGCGGCTCCCGCTCCTGCTCCCGCCCCCGTGCCGGTGCCGGCTCCCGCGCCGGTGCCGGCTCCCGCGCCGGTCGCCGCTGCGGTGCACACCGGCCCCGTGCCGGTCATCTCGCCGCTCGTGCGCAAGCTGGCCAGGGACCACGGGATCGACCTGCGCGCGCTGCGCGGTTCCGGTCCCGAGGGCCTGATCCTGCGTGCGGACGTCGCGGCGGCGATCGAGGCCCCCGCGGCCGCTCCCGCTCCCGCTGCGGCCCCCGCTGCGGTTGCGGCGGTCGCCGCCCCGGCCGGCGCCGAGCGGATCCCGCTCAAGGGGCTGCGGGGCGCGGTCGCCGACAAGCTCTCGCGCAGCCGCCGGGAGATCCCGGACGCCACGTGCTGGGTCGACGCCGATGCGACCGAGCTGATGGCGGCGCGGGCGGCGATGAACGCCGCGGGCGGCCCGAAGATCTCGGTGCTGGCGCTGCTGGCCCGGATCTGCACGGCCGCGCTCGCGCGGTACCCCGAGCTGAACTCGACCGTGGACCTGGCGGCGAACGAGATCGTGCGGCTGCCGGCCGTGCACCTGGGCTTCGCCGCGCAGACCGAGCGCGGCCTGGTCGTGCCGGTCGTCCGGGACGCGCACACGCGCAACCCGGAGTCGCTGACCGCGGAGTTCGCCCGGCTGACGGAGCTGGCCCGGACCGGGAAGCTGGCCCCCTCGGACCTGACCGGCGGGACGTTCACCCTGAACAACTACGGGGTGTTCGGGGTCGACGGCTCCACGCCGATCATCAACCACCCCGAGGCGGCGATGCTCGGCGTGGGCCGGATCACGCCCAAGCCGTGGGTGCACAACGGCGAGCTGGCGGTCCGCCAGGTCGTGCAGCTGTCCCTGACGTTCGACCACCGGGTCTGCGACGGGGGCGCGGCGGGCGGCTTCCTGCGGTACGTGGCGGACTGCGTGGAGTCCCCGGCGGTGCTGCTGCGGACCCTGTAGTCCCGTAGCGGCCGCAGGGCCTGACCGCCCCGCTGCGGTCCTGCCGGTCCGGGCGGGGGTCAGACCGCCCGGGCCGGCAGCCGCGGCGGGGTCCAGTCCGCGTGGCGCAGGATCGCCCGGACCGTCGCCCGGGAGGGCGCGAGGCGCAGGGCCCGGTTGCGCAGGGCCACGGCAGCCGGGTGGGCCAGCCGATGGCCCAGCCGGCCGGCCTGCCGGGCCGCCCGGGCCACGGCCTGGGCCCGCGGCCGGCGCACGGCGTCGTAGCGGGCCAGTGCCGTCTCCACGTCCGGGGCGGCGGCCAGTTCCGCGGCCAGGGTGACCGCGTCCTCCAGGGCCTGGCAGGCGCCCTGGCCCAGGTTCGGGGTCATCGCGTGCGCGGCGTCCCCGAGGAGGGCCACCCGGCCGGCGGTGAAGCGCGGCAGCGGGGTGCGCAGCTCGTGGACGTCGTGGTGCAGGACGTCCTCGGGGCGGGTCGCCGCCAGCAGGCGGGCGACCGGCTCGTGCCAGTGCCCGAAGAGCCGCCCGAGCTCGGCGAGCGGGTCCGCATGGCGCAGGCCGGCGGGGGCGGCCAGGACGGCGTGCCATTCCGCCCGGCCGTCGGCGAGGGCGATGTGCCCGAACTCCGCGCCCGGCCCCCAGGTCAGCTCGAAGTCGGTGTCCAGGGCGACCGGTCCGGCGGTGAGGGCGCGCAGGACCGTGGAGCCGCTGTAGACGGGGCCCGGGTGCTCCGGGAAGAGCTCGGCGCGGATGCCGCTGCGGACCCCGTCGGCGGCCACCACCACATCGGCGCCGGCCCGGGCGGCCTCCAGCGAGCCCGTCACCCCCGTGCGCAGACAGCCGGGCGGGAGGGCCGCGCGCAGCAGGCGGTGCAGGTCGGCGCGCGGGATGCCGGCCATGGGGGTGCCGAGGGCGCGTTCCAGGGCGGCGCCGTCCATCCGGGACAGCCACTGCCCGTCGGGGGTGCGGGTGCCGCCGGTGTACTGGGGCCGCGCGGCCCCGCGGACGGCCTGGCCCACGCCCAGGGCGTCCAGGGCCCGGATGCCGTTGGCGGCGAGCGAGATGCCGGCGCCCGCGTCGGCCAGGACGGCGGACCGCTCCAGGACGGTCACCCCCCAGCCGGTGCGGTGCAGTCCGATGGCGGCGGCGAGCCCGCCGATGCCGCCGCCGATCACCAAAGCGGTGCCGTTCATGACCGTCCCTCTGTCTCGCGGGTCTTCTACACCTGTAGAAGCCGTTGGGCGCAGCCTACCCCCGGGCTTCTACAGGTGTAGAAATGGGGGGTGAGCGAAGAACGACGCACCGTCCTGGCCGATGCCGCCATCGAGGTCCTCGCCGATGCGGGGATGCGCGGGCTGACCCACCGCGCCGTGGACCGGGCCGCCGCCCTGCCCGCCGGCACCACCTCGGCCTACTTCCGCACCCGCGCCGCCCTGCTGACCGCCCTCGTACGCCGCCTCGTGGCCCGCGACCAGGCCGAGCTGCAGGCGGCCGGGGAGCGCACGCCGCCGCTGCGCACGCCCGCCGAACTGGTCCACGGCCTGGACGCGCTGACGCGGGCGCGGCTGACCGGCGAGGGGCGCCGGCGTTCCCTCGCCCGCTACGCCTGCGCGCTGGAGAGCGTCCGCGACCCGGAGCTCCGCGAGATCCTCGTGCCCCGCGACAACGCCGGCCGGGAGCGCGTACGGGCCTTTCTGGCCGCCCGGGGCGTGCCCGACCCGGACGCCCGTACGCACACCCTGCTGTCCTGCGTGGACGGCCTGGTCCTGGACCACCTCGTGGCGGGCACCGAGGTGCCTGCCGAGGCGCTGGAGGGGCTGGTCGCCGCCGCGCTGAGGTGACCCGCGCCCACCGCCGTCAGACGGTCAGCAGCACCTTGCCCACGTGGGTGCTCGCCTCGACCACCCGATGGGCCTCGGCGGCCTCCTGCATCGGCAGGACGGTGTGGACCACCGGCCTGACCCGGCCCGCCTCCACCAGCGGCCACACGTGCTCCCGCACGGCCGCGACGATGGCCGCCTTCTCCTGGAGCGGCCGGGCCCGCAGCGTCGTCGCCGCGATCGCCGCCCGCTTCGCCAGCAGGGTGGCGAGGTTCAGCTCGGCCTTCACCCCGCCCTGCATCCCGATCACCACGAGCCGCCCGTTCACGGCCAGGGCGTCCACGTTCCGGGCCAGGTACTTCGCGCCGATGATGTCCAGGATCACGTCCGCGCCGGCGCCGCCCGTCGCGGCCTTCAGCTCCGCCACGAAGTCCTGCTGGCGGTAGTCGATCAGGACGTCCGCGCCGAGCTCCTTGCAGCGGGCCAGCTTCTCCGGGCCGCCGGCCGTCACCGCGACCGTCGCGCCGACGGCCTTGGCGAGCTGGATCGCCATCGTGCCGATGCCGCTGGAGCCGCCGTGCACGAGCACGGTCTCGCCGGGACGCACGTGGGCGACCATGAACAGGTTCGACCACACCGTGCACGCCACCTCGGGCAGGGCCGCGGCCGTCACCAGGTCCACCCCCGCCGGGACCGGCAACAGCTGGCCCGCCGGGACGGCCACCTTCTGCGCGTACCCGCCGCCGCTCAGCAGCGCGCACACCTCGTCGCCGACCGCCCAGCCGGAGACCCCCGGGCCGACGGCGGAGATCCGCCCCGAGCACTCCAGCCCGGGGTGCGGGGAGGCGCCCGGCGGCGGATCGTAGAACCCCTGCCGCTGCAGGAGGTCGGCGCGGTTCACGGCGCTCGCGGCGACGTCGACGAGGACCTCGCCCTCCCCGGCCACCGGGTCGGGTGCCTCGGCCCAGACCAGGGCCTCGGGGCCGCCGGGCTGCTCGATGGTGATCGCATGCATGGCCCGGAGCGTACGCCAACGGCGGCCCCGGCAGGCCGACTCCGCCCTCGCGGCTACTCGGTCGGTCGGAGCGTCGCCGGCGGCTAGGCGGGCGGTGAGGCGCGCACGATGACGATGAGACGATCCGTCAGCTGCAGCGGGCTCGCGTGCGGGTCGTCGTACGGCAGCAGCCGGTGGCCGCGCAGCACGCTCACCACCAGGTCCTCCGTCTCCCGCACGCTCCTGCCCGCTTCGGACTTCTTCACGGGCCGCTCGATCAGGTCCAGGCCGCTGCCCTGGTGGATCAGGTCCTCCATGACCGTGCCCGCGCTCGGGCTCAGCACCGACAGCCCCAGCAGCCGGCCCGCCGCGCTCGCGCTCGTGATGACCGCGTCCGCGCCCGACTGGCGCAGCAGCGGGGCGTTCTCCTCCTCGCGGACCGCCGCGACGATCTTCGCGCCGCGGTTGAGCTGGCGCGCCGTCAGTGTCACCAGGACCGCCGTGTCGTCGCGCTGGGTCGCGATGACGATCTGACGGGCCCTCTGGAGCTCGGCGCGCAGCAGGACATCGGAGCGCGTGGCATCGCCGACGACGCCCGTGAACCCCTCCGAGGCGGCCATGTCGATCACCTTGGAGCTGGGGTCCACGATGATGACCCGCTCCTTCGGCAGGCCCGTGGACAGCAGGGTCTGCAGGGCCGAGCGGCCCTTGGTGCCGAAGCCGACGACGACCGTGTGTTCGCGCAAGTTCTTCCTCCAGCGGTTCAGCCGCCACTCTTCCCGGGTCTTCTCCGTGAGGACTTCCAGGGTGGTTCCCACCAAGATGATCAGGAAGAGGATCCGCAGCGGTGTGACCAGCAGGATGTTGGCCAGGCGCGCGCTGTCGCTGTACGGGACGATGTCCCCGTACCCGGTGGTCGAGAGGGTCACCGTGGCGTAGTACACGGAGTCCAGGAAGTCGACCTTCACGTCGGCGTTGTCGTGGTAGCCGTCGCGGTCGAGCCACACGATCAGGACCGCCAGGGCCAGGACGAGCAGGGCCATCAGCAGGCGCTCGCCGACCTGCTTCAGGGGCCGTTCCACCACCCGCCTGGGCAGGGTGACGCGGTGCGCGACGAGCTTCTCGTCGGCGCCGCGGGCCATCGCGTCCTGGCCGTGGAGTTTCACGTGAAACATCCTCCCGCCACCCACGGCAGGTCGAGGATCTCCAGGTCCTGCCCCGAGCGCGCCCCGTGCGGCGGTACGACGGCCAGCGCATCGGCGGCGGCGACGCCGCGCAGCATCGCGGGCCCGTGATAGCGCAGCGGTACGGCGTGCTCGTCGGTCAGCAGCACGGGTACGAGCCGGGTGTCGTGCGGGTGGCCCGGCACGTCGCCCTGGACGGGGACCGCGTACCGGGGGCGCTGGCGGCGGCCGGCGAGGGCGCGCAGCAGCGGCTCGGCGAGCGTCAGCAGGGCGGAGACGGCGGCGAGCGGGTTCCCGGGCAGCCCGACCACGTGGCGGCCGTCGGCGCGGTCGCCGAGCCGGGCGAGCAGCATGGGGTGCCCGGGGCGGACGGCGACGCCGTCGACCAGCAGCTCGGCGCCGGCCTCGGCGAGGACCGGGCGGACGTGGTCGACGGGGCCGGACGCGGTGCCGCCGGTGGTGATGACCACATCGGCCTCGGAGCCGGTGACGGCGTCCAGCAGGGCCGCGGCCCCGGCCGGGTCGTCGCCGATCCGCCGGGTGGCGGTGACCTCGGCGCCGAGCCGGGCCAGCCACGGCCCGAGCATGGGGCTCAGGGCGTCGCGGATCAGGCCGTCGCGGGGGCGGCCCTCGGTGAGCAGTTCGTCGCCGAGGACCAGGATCTCCACGCGGGGCCGGGGCCGGGTGGCGAGCTCGTCGTACCCTGCGGCCGCGGCGAGGCCGAGGACGGCCGGGGTGACCAGGGAGCCGGCGGGCAGCAGCAGGTCGCCGGAGCGGCATTCCTGGCCGCGCGCGCGGATGTCCTGGCCGGTCTGGACGGGCCGGTCGGCGTGGAGCTGGGTGCCGGCCTCGCGGGAGTGCTCGCTGCGGAGCACCGCGGTGGTGTCGGCGGGGATGCGTGCGCCGGTGGCGATCCGTACGGCCTCGCCGTCGTGGAGCGGCTCGGGCCGGTCGGAGCCGGCGAGGACGCCGCCGCCGGGGCGGACGGTCCAGGGGCCGGGGCCGGCGACGGCCCAGCCGTCCATGGCCGAGGTGTCGAAGGACGGCAGGTCGGTGAGGGCTTCGAGGGGCTGCTCCAGCACCTCGCCGAGGGCGTCGGCCAGCGGGACGCGGTGGGTGCGGGGCCGGATGCCGGAGCCGGCGCGGGCGGCTGCCTCCCGGGCGCGCGGCCAGGCGGTGGCGCGGTGCCCGCCGGCGCCGCCGCCCCCGCCGGGGCCTTCGCCTGCGGGGGTGCGGCTGACCAGGGCGAGGGCCTCGTCGAGGGCGTCGGCGTCGGTGGGGGTCATCCTGGGCCGTTCTCTCCCGAGGCGCTGCCCTCGGCCCCGTCCTCGGCTTCCGCGGCCCAGCGCAGGGCCAGGTCGGCGGCCTTGCGGGAGGCTTCGGCGACGGCGGTGGCCGGGTCGGCCCCGGCGGCCTCGGCGCGGGCGGCCGCGTAGCCGACCAGGAAGGTGGTCAGCGGGGCGGCGGGCCGGGCGACGCCGTGGGCGGCGTCACGGGCGACGTCGAGCAGGGTCTTGACGTCCACGTCGACGTCGATGCCCAGCTCGCTTCTGACGGCGGTGATCCATTGGTCCAGCACGTTTCCATGCTCCCTGATCCTGGCGCGGGCGGATGCGAGATCCTCCCAGGTGTCGCAGTCGAAGGAGGCGAGTGGCGCAGTGTCCGTCACGTGTGCCAGGTCCAGTTCGGCGGTGAGCGTGCGCAGGGGGAGGCCGCTCAGGGTGCCGTGTTCGGTGGCCAGGAGGGCGATTTCGCGGCGGAGTGGCTCGGTGCGGTAGGCGGCGACCAGGGGCTGGTCCCGGCCGGAGCGGTCGCGCAGGAGGGCGCCGTCGGCTCCGCCGGGGGCTGTCAGGAGGGCCCTGACCGTGGCCCGGTCGAGGAAGGGGAGGTCCGCGGAGAGGACGAGGACCAGCTCGGCGGTGGTCTGCCGCAGGCCTGCGGCCAGGGCGGCCACGGGGCCGGCGCCGGGCGGGTCCTCCTGCGTCCAGCGGACCGGTCGGGTGGTGGGGCGGCGGCCTCCGACCACGACGGTGGCGTCGGCGTCGGGGCAGGCGTCGAGGACGCGGTCGAGGAGGGTGCGGCCGCCTACGCTCAGGCCTGGCTTGTCCGCTCCGCCGAGGCGGCGGGCGGCGCCGCCGGCCAGGACGATCGCGTCGTAGCTGCTCATGCCCCTGAGTATGCGCGGACCATGTCCCCTGCGGGGGGCCGGATTTGCCCGGGCCGGGTCGGGGGCGTCCTGGTGCCGCTTCGGGGCCGCTGCGCGGGGCCTTCTCCCCGCCCCGCCCTTTCTCCGTATCCCGGGGCTGCGCCCCGGACCCCGCGCCTCCAGCGGCGGCGGGGCTCGAAGATCGGGGCTGCGCCCCGGACCCCGCGCCTCCAGCGGCGGCGGGGGTCGAAGATCGGGGCTGCGCCCCGGACCCCGCCGGGCCGCCTCAGCGGCGGCGGGGCTCGAAGATCGGGGCTGCGCCCCGGACCCCGCCGGGCCGCCTCCAGCGGCGGCGGGGCCGGATGGGGGCGGTGGCTTACAGGTACGGGCCCGAGCGGACTGCGCCGTGGGGGCCTTCATCGTCGCCGTCGTGGGGGGCGCCGGGGGGCAGGGCGCGGCGCATTTGCTCCAACTGGGCGCGGGCCGCCATCTGCTGGGCGAACAGGGCGGTCTGGATGCCGTGGAACAGGCCTTCCAGCCAGCCCACCAACTGGGCCTGCGCAATGCGCAGTTCCGCCTCGGACGGCACGGCCTCCTCGGTGAACGGCAGGGAGAGCCGCTCCAGTTCCTCGACGAGCTCGGGAGCCAGGCCGTCCTCCAGCTCCTTCACCGAGGCGGCGTGGATGTCCTTGAGACGGACCCGGCTGGCCTCGTCCAGAGGGGCGGCGCGGACCTCTTCAAGAAGTTGCTTGATCATGCTGCCGATCCGCATGACCTTGGCGGGCTGTTCGACCATTTCCGTCACCGGGACCTCGCGCGACTCGTCATCGGCGCCGCCGACCGCCATCCCGTCCTGTCCCACGATCAGGACGTGCGGGGGACTGTCCTGCGACCGTTCACTCCTCGGCATCTCCATGCCAGTCATTCTCTCGCACACCGTCGTACTCACTCGGTGTGCCCCCGTACGGGCGTGATCCACCCTGTGGGCGGCCGGCAACGCTGAGTCACCGTCAGCCCGCCGGGCCGGTCAGATGCCGCGGCGCAGCCGTACGCCGAGGTAGCCGAGGCCGAGGCCCATCAGGGCTAATCCGGTGCCGAGGGAAAAGAGGTGGGCGGCCAGGTCGGCGGCCCGCTCGTTCGGCCGGGTGCTGAAGGCGGTGACCGCGTGCGGGGGGCGGTGGCTCGGCCGGGCGGGCGGGGGGTTCGTGGGGGGCCGGGGGTGCTGGCGGACCGGGTAGGGCCGGGAGGCGAGCAGGGACTGCGGGTTGGCGGGCGCGGCCGCAGGGCGCCCGGGGCGCTCCCGTCCCTGGCCGGCGACGCTCCCGGCCAGCTCCTCGTACTCCTCCTCCGGTACGTCGGCCACGTCGTCCTCCGCCACGGCAGCCGGCCCCGACGCGGACGCGGGCGCGCCCGAGGCGGCGGGCGACAGCGCCGCGGCGGCCAGCGCTGCCGCGGCCAGCAGGCGCCGCACGCGCAGGCCTCGATTCACGGGTGCCCCTCCCGTCCTGAGCGGGCGATCTCCCGCTCAGGTTCACATGGTGGGGCAAAACGGGCATCCCGGACGTATCGGAGGAGTGGTGCGGAATCATGGTTCGCGCGAAGGGCCGTATGACGGCCCCCCGCGCGGCCTGCCGGCGGCGGTCTGCTGCCGCCGGCCTGCGTACTGCTACTGGGGGTCGCCCGTGGAGATGATGAGGGTGAACTCGGGGCTGCCGCCCTTGTCGATCTTGCTCCCCGGCTCCGGGGTCTGGGAGAGAACGGTGTCCTCGCCGTAGACAGCCTCGTCCTTCTTCTCGACCTTGAAGCGCCAGCCCGCCGCCTGGATGCACTCCTTCACCGAGCGGACGTTCTTGTAGCGGAAGTCCGGCGCCTGGACCTTGGACGCGTCACTGAAGTCCTTGATCGGCTCCTTGCACTTGGCCGGGTCGATCGTGCGCGTGATGTCCGGACCCCTGTGGGTGGCCTTGGAGGCGGACGGGTTGGCGGCCTGGCCGCCCGTCGTCTGCTGGTTCGCGGTGTCCTTGCCGCTGCCCTTGCCGCCCTCGTCGTCCCCGCTGTTGACCACGGCGTAGATCAGGCCGCCGACGGCGATCAGGGACACCGCGATCGCGCCCACGACCACCGGCATGTTCTTCCGGCCGCCTGCGCCGCCCGAGGCCGCCGCGTGCGGGGCGACCGGAGCCCCGCCCTGCGCCGCGAACGGCGGCGGCGTCGGCGCCGCGTACTGCTGCTGGGCCGTGGCCTGCGGCGGGTAGGCGTAGCCGCCCTGCTGCGGGTGCGTCTGCGCCATCGGCGGCGGGGTCGGCGCGTACCCGGCCGGCGTGTAGGGCTGCTGCACCGACGCGGCCGGCGCGGCCCCCTGGAAGCCGGAGTCCAGCGGCGGGAAGACGGCCGAGCTCACGCCCGCACCGCTGCCGCCCGTGTGCACGCCCGGGACGATGGCCGGCGCGCCGGTCTGGCCGGCGGCCATCACGCGGGCGATCTCGTCGCGCATCGCGGCGGCCGTGGGGAAGCGCTCGTTCGGGTTCTTCTTCAGGGCCCGCGCCACCAGTGCGTCCATCGCCGGGGTGATCGACCGGTTGATGGCCGACGGGGCGACCGGCTCCTCCTGCACGTGGGCGTACGCGATCGCGAGCGGCGAGTCGGCGTCGAAGGGGATCCGCCCGGTCAGCAGCTGGAACAGCATGATGCCGACGGAGTACAGGTCGGAGCGGGCGTCGACGGCGCGGCCGAGGGCCTGCTCGGGCGACAGGTACTGGGGGGTGCCGACGACCATGCCGGTCTGCGTCATGGAGGTGACGCCGGACTGCATGGCGCGGGCGATGCCGAAGTCCATCACCTTGACCACGCCGCGCTTGGTCATCATCACGTTGCCGGGCTTGATGTCGCGGTGGACCAGGCCCATCTCGTGGCTGGTCTCCAGCGCGGCCAGCACGTCGGCCGTCACCTTCAGCGCCTTGTCGGCGGGCATCGCCCCGAACTGGCGGATGTCCGCCTCCAGGACGGAGCCGAGCGGCTGGCCCTCCACGTACTCCATGACGATGTACGGCATGACCGCCGCGTCGCTCCCGCCGCCCGGGAACGTGACCTCGCCCTCACCCGTGTCGAACACCGAGACGATGTTCGTGTGCGACAGTTTCGCAACAGCCTGCGCCTCACGGCGGAACCGCTCGCGGAAGGACTGCTCGCGCCCGAGGTCGCTGTGGAGGGTCTTGATGGCGACCTGCCGGTCGAGCGCCGAGTCGTACGCCAAGTACACCGACGCCATGCCGCCCGCACCCAGCAAGTCCCTTAGCTGGTAACGGCCACCGGCCAGAGAGCCGCCTGCGTACTGGCCCTGATCGCCGTCCTGGCTCATGACTGTTGCTTCCCCTCGGGGTGTGTCCGTACGCGTCTGGCTGAGCGCATTTGGGGCCCAGTCTGCCGGAGCGCAAGGACACGTCAAGCCAGGTGCTCGTTCCGTGACCACAAGGCCACCGCGAGCCATTGTCCGAACGGCGACCTGTTCCGAGGCTGTAGCGTTCATCGGAGCACCCGAAAAGGACCTACCGCTCAGCGGCGGCCGAGAGAGACGACGGCGAGGACTCATGGCACCCGAACCCGAGGGAAACGGCGCCGGGATGGCAGAGAGTCCTGAGCATTGGGGCGCCGGCGGTCTCGTCGGCGACGGCCGCTACCGGCTGACCCACCGCCTGGGCCGCGGCGGCATGGCGGAGGTCTTCGCCGCCGAGGACGTCCGCCTCGGGCGGACTGTCGCCGTGAAGCTGCTGCGCGCCGACCTCGCCGAGGACCCGGTCTCCAAGGCCCGCTTCACGCGTGAGGCGCAGTCGGTCGCCGGGCTCAACCACCACGCCGTCGTCGCCGTGTACGACTCCGGCGAGGACACGGTCGGCCAGAGCACCGTCCCGTACATCGTCATGGAGCTGGTCGAGGGCCGCACCATCCGCGACCTGCTGATCAGCGCGGAGGCCCCGGGGCCGGAGCAGGCGCTCATCATCGTCTCGGGCGTACTGGAGGCGCTGGCCTACTCGCACCAGCACGGCATCGTGCACCGCGACATCAAGCCGGCGAACGTCATCATCACCGACGGCGGCGCGGTCAAGGTCATGGACTTCGGCATCGCGCGCGCCCTGCACGGCGCCCAGTCGACGATGACGCAGACCGGCATGGTCATGGGCACCCCGCAGTACCTCTCGCCGGAGCAGGCCCTCGGCAAGGCCGTCGACCACCGCTCCGACCTGTATGCCACCGGCTGCCTGCTGTACGAACTGCTCGCGCTGCGTCCCCCGTTCACGGGCGAGACCCCGCTGTCGGTGGTCTACCAGCACGTGCAGGACGTGCCCGTGCCGCCCTCGCAGCTGCCGGAGGGCCAGGACATCCCGCAGGAGCTCGACGGCCTGGTCATGCGCTCCCTCGCCAAGGACCCGGACGACCGGTTCCAGAGCGCCGAGGAGATGCGCGGGCTGGTCGGGTACGCCCTGCAGATGCTCCAGGACCAGGGGCCGAACACGGGCACCTGGAACACCGGCCCGGTCACCATGGCCCTGCCGCACGGCCGCGGCGCCGCGCCGACCACGGCGATGCCGGTGGCCCAGGGGCCCGGCGGCCGGCCGGACTACGCCGCGCACGCCTCGACCTCGCAGTTCCAGCAGCCGATGGTGCCGCCGCTGAACCCGGACGACGGCTCGGCGTTCCCGGGCGGCGGGTACGACGGCCACGGGCGCATCCCGGCCCAGAACCACGGGCCGCACGGCCCGCACGACGGCTACGACGGCTACGACAACCGCGGCGGCGGCCGCTGGACGCTGTGGCTGTTCGCGGTGCTCGCCCTGGTGGCGATCGCGGGCGGCGTCGCGTACGCCGTCAAGACGGTGAGCCACAACGGCGGCGAGGGCAACAAGCCGGCGACGGTCCAGAGTTCCCCGAACGGCCAGCAGAGTGCCCCGTCCGCGGAGCAGAACACGCCGTCGCACGAGACGCCGTCCACGCGCTCCTCGGACGAGTTCTCGGCGCCGCCGAAGCCCAAGTACACGCCGAGCTACACCCCGTCGTCCTCGCCGTCGCCCAGCCCGTCGCCCTCGGCGTCGAAGTCGAGCCCCTCGCCGACGAAGTCGAGCAACCCGGGGCCGACGAAGAGCTCGTCGGGCGGAGTGGTCGAGCCGCCGAACCCGCTGGACGACTCGAACTGACGAACTCCCGACGGGAACACGGGAACAGACGGGAACAGGGAGCGAATCCCCGGACGAAAGGCGCGCCGATAACCGGATTTAATAACTCCGGTTCAGTTCAGGCGCGCCTCTCCGCCTGCAGGCGGGCGACGTACGCAGCGGCCTGTGAGCGGCGCTCCATGCCCAGCTTGGACAGCAGGCTCGACACGTAGTTCTTGATGGTCTTCTCGGCGAGGTGCAGCCGCTCGCCGATGGCGCGGTTGGTGAGGCCCTCGCCGATCAGGTCGAGGATCTTCCGCTCCTGTTCGGTCAGGTTGGCCAGGCGGTCGTCGCCCTTACCGCGCGAGCCGTCGCGCAGCCGCTCCAGCACCCGCGCCGTGGCCACCGGGTCCAGCAGCGACTTGCCGGCCGCCACGTCCCGTACCGCGCCGAGCAGCTCGTTCCCGCGGATCGCCTTCAGGACGTAGCCGGAGGCGCCGGCCATGATCGCGTCGAAGAGGGCCTCGTCATCGGCGAAGGACGTCAGCATCAGGCATTTGACGTCCTCGTCCAGCGAGCGGACCTCGCGGCAGACCTCCACCCCGCTGCCGTCGGGGAGGCGCACGTCCAGAACGGCGACGTCCGGACGGGTGGCGGGGATGCGCACGAGGGCGTCCGCTGCGGTACCCGCCTCGCCGACGATCTCGATGTCCTCTTCGACCGACAAGAGCTCATGCACCCCGCGCCGTACCACTTCGTGGTCGTCCAGGAGGAATACCTTGATTTTTCCGTCTTCGCGCACGAACTCAGTTTCACACACTCACCCCTTCCCTGAGGTCGTTACCCGGGATAACGTGCCGTTGTTCCGGCCCCCTGCAAGGCTGTGACCAGTGCTTGTTCCCGGCTCTGCGGATTTACTTGGAAATCCAAGCAAAAACGCAGGTCAAGTGGGGTTTCGCAGTTATGCGGTGCACTGGGTAACGTGCATTGCGCAGGGCAAGTCGCCGGGGCACCTGTCACGCCTGAATCCCTACACGACGCACACCCACCCCGTGTGCGGGTACGGATCCAGGTGAGCCGCACTGGACCCCGGAGAACCCGGGAGCCGGACCGACGGAGGAGCAACACGTGACCGTGGAGAGCACTGCCGCGCGCAAGCCGCGACGCAGCAGCGGCACCAAGCGGGCGGCAGGCGCGGCGAGCGCCGCCAAGGCCCCCGCTGCCAAGGCTGTCGCCACCGCGCAGAGCGCCGAGCCCCAGCTCGTACAGCTGCTGACCCCCGAGGGGGAGCGGGTCGGCGCTGCGGAAAACCCTGACAACGCAGAGTTCCTGTCCTACGTCGAGGACATCACCACCGAGGACCTGCGCGGGCTCTACCGCGACATGGTGCTGACCCGCCGCTTCGACGGCGAGGCCACCGCCCTCCAGCGCCAGGGCGAGCTGGGCCTGTGGGCCTCGCTGCTGGGCCAGGAGGCCGCCCAGATCGGCTCCGGCCGTGCGCTGCGCGACGACGACTACGTCTTCCCGACCTACCGCGAGCACGGCGTGGCCTGGTGCCGCGGGGTCGACCCGACGAACCTCCTCGGCATGTTCCGCGGCGTGAACCACGGCGGCTGGGACCCCAACAGCAACAACTTCCACCTGTACACGATCGTCATCGGCTCGCAGACGCTGCACGCGACCGGTTACGCGATGGGCGTGGCCAAGGACGGCGCGGACTCCGCGGTCATCGCCTACTTCGGCGACGGCGCGTCCAGCCAGGGCGACGTGGCCGAGGCGTTCACCTTCTCGGCCGTCTACAACTCCCCCGTGGTGTTCTTCTGCCAGAACAACCAGTGGGCGATCTCCGAGCCGACCGAGCGCCAGATGCGCGTGCCGCTGTACCAGCGCGCGCAGGGCTTCGGCTTCCCCGGCGTCCGCGTCGACGGCAACGACGTCCTGGCCTGCCTCGCGGTCACCCGCTGGGCCCTGGACCGCGCGCGCCGCGGCGAGGGCCCGACGCTGGTCGAGGCGTACACGTACCGCATGGGCGCCCACACCACCTCCGACGACCCGACGAAGTACCGTCGCGACGAGGAGACCGCGGCCTGGGAGTCCAAGGACCCGATCCTGCGCCTGAAGACCTACCTGCTCGCGAGCGGCGGCGCCGACGAGGCCTTCTTCGAGGAGCTGGAGGCCGAGAGCGAGGCCCTGGGCAAGCGGGTGCGCGAGGTCGTGCGCGCCATGCCCGATCCCGACACCATGGCGATCTTCGAGAACGTCTACGCGGACGGGCACGCGCTCGTCGACGAGGAGCGCGCCCAGTTCGCCGCCTACCTCGCGTCCTTCGAGGAGGGTCACTGATGGCTGTCGAGAAGATGTCGATCGCGAAGGCGCTCAACGAGTCGCTGCGCAAGGCCCTGGAGACGGACCCCAAGGTCCTGATCATGGGCGAGGACGTCGGCAAGCTGGGCGGTGTCTTCCGCATCACCGACGGACTGCAGAAGGACTTCGGCGAGGAGCGGGTCATCGACACCCCGCTCGCCGAGTCCGGCATCGTCGGCACGGCCATCGGCCTCGCCCTGCGCGGGTACCGGCCGGTCGTGGAGATCCAGTTCGACGGGTTCGTCTTCCCGGCGTACGACCAGATCGTCACGCAGCTCGCGAAGATGCACGCCCGCGCGCTGGGCAAGGTCAAGATGCCCGTCGTCGTGCGCATCCCGTACGGCGGCGCGATCGGCGCGGTCGAGCACCACTCGGAGTCCCCGGAGGCACTGTTCGCGCACGTCGCGGGCCTGAAGGTGGTCTCGCCGTCGAACGCGAGCGACGCCTACTGGATGCTCCAGCAGGCCATCCTCAGCGACGACCCGGTGATCTTCTTCGAGCCGAAGCGGCGCTACTGGGACAAGGGCGAGGTCGACACCGAGGCCTTCCCGGACTCCCTGCACGCGGCGCGCACGGCCCGCGAGGGCACCGACATCACGCTGGCTGCGTACGGCCCGATGGTGAAGGTCTGCCTGGAGGCGGCGGCCGCGGCGGCCGAGGAGGGCAAGTCGGTGGAGGTCGTCGACCTGCGGTCGATGTCCCCGGTCGACTTCGACGGGCTGCAGGCCTCGGTCGAGAAGACCCGCCGGCTCGTGGTGGTCCACGAGGCGCCGGTCTTCCTCGGACTCGGGTCGGAGATCGCCGCTCGCATCACGGAGCGGTGCTTCTACCACCTGGAGGCGCCGGTGCTGCGCGTGGGCGGCTTCCACGCCCCCTACCCGCCGGCCCGCCTGGAGGAGGAGTACCTCCCCGGTCTGGACAGGGTGCTCGACGCCGTCGACCGCTCGCTGGCGTACTAGGAGAGCCCTGTGACCATCCGCGAATTCAAGATGCCCGACGTGGGCGAGGGCCTCACCGAGGCCGAGATCCTCAAGTGGTACGTCCAGCCGGGTGACACCGTCACCGACGGCCAGGTCGTCTGCGAGGTCGAGACGGCGAAGGCGGCCGTGGAGCTGCCGATCCCGTTCGACGGCACCGTGCACGCGCTCCTCTTCGAGGAGGGCACCACGGTCGACGTCGGCCAGGTGATCATCTCGGTCCAGACCGGTACGGGAGCCGACGAGGCCACCGGCGCTGCCGTCGCCGCGGCTCCGGCCGCCGCCGCCCCGGCTGCCGCACCGGCCCCGGCCGAGGAGCCGGCGCCCGAGGGCCGCCAGCCCGTGCTGGTCGGCTACGGCGTCGCCCAGTCCTCCACGAAGCGCCGCCCGCGCAAGGCCGTGCCGGCCGCTGCCGCGGCTCCGGTCGTCCCCGCTCCGGTCGTCCCGGCCCCGGCTCCGGTCGTCCCGGCTCCGGCCCAGGCACCGGCGCCCGCGTCGGTGAACGGCAACGGCCACGCCCCCGCGGTCGGGGACCGGCCGCTGGCGAAGCCGCCGGTGCGCAAGCTCGCCAAGGACCTCGGGATCGACCTGGCCTCCGTGGTGCCCACCGGCGAGGGCGGCATCGTGACCCGCGAGGACGTGCACGCCGCCGCCGCGGCCGCGCTCGCCCCGCAGGCCGCCGCTCCGGCACAGGCCCAGGCTCCGGCTCCGCTCGCGGCTCCCGCGGCCGAGGCCCCGGCCGCCGCGGCGGCCCAGGTGGCGGCCGACGCCGGCGCGCGGGAGACCCGTATCCCGGTCAAGGGCGTCCGCAAGGTCACCGCCCAGGCCATGGTCGGCTCCGCCTTCACCGCGCCGCACGTCACCGAGTTCATCACCCTCGACGTGACGCGCACCATGAAGCTGGTCCAGGAGCTCAAGGAGGACCCGGACCTCGCCGGGCTCCGCATCAACCCGCTCCTGCTCATCGCCAAGGCCGTCCTGGTCGCCATCCGCCGCAACCCGGACGTCAACGCGTCCTGGGACGAGGCGGCCCAGGAGATCGTGCTCAAGCACTACGTCAACCTGGGCATCGCGGCGGCCACCCCCCGCGGGCTGATCGTCCCGAACATCAAGGACGCCCACGCCAAGACCCTCGGCGAGCTGTCGGAGTCCCTGTCCTCCCTGGTGGCCACGGCCCGCGAGGGCAAGACCTCCCCGGCGGACATGCAGAACGGCACCATCACCATCACCAACGTCGGCGTCTTCGGCGTCGACACCGGCACGCCCATCCTCAACCCCGGCGAGTCCGCGATCCTCGCGGTCGGCGCGATCAAGCTCCAGCCGTGGGTCCACAAGGGCAAGGTCAAGCCGCGCCAGGTCACCACGCTGGCCCTGTCGTTCGACCACCGCCTGATCGACGGCGAGCTCGGCTCGAAGTTCCTGGCCGACATCGCCGCGGTCCTGGAGCACCCGCGCCGCCTGATCACCTGGTCGTAGCGGCGGGCGGGCACGCCCCGTACCGATGACGGCACCGACGGCCGGTCCCCTTCCCGGGGGCCGGCCGTCGGCGTACCAAAATCCGTGGCACCGGGGGCCGTCGCTGCTGATCATGGGCGGATGCGCTTCCGTCCCGCCACCGCAGATCCAGCCGACCTCGACCGCGCCGTCGCCTACCCGGCCGAAGCCGACGGCCCCGTCGCCGCCCTGTCCCCCGAGAAGATCCGCGAGGAGCTCGCGGACGACCGGCTCCGCCCCGAGTGGACCTGGTTCGCCGAGGACGAGGACGGCGAGATCCTCGCCCGCGCCCTGTGGTGGGGCCGCGCCGACAGCGAGCGCCCGATCGCACTGGACTGCCTCCAGGTCCGCCCCTCGGTGGCCGACCCGGCGGCCCTCGCGGCCGGACTGCTGGCCGCCGGGCACGAGGCGTTCGGCTCGCTCCCGGAGTACAACATGTCCGTGCCCGGCGACTGGCAGGAGCGCCCCGAAGCCGTCGCGGCGGTCGCCTGGCGCCGGGAGGCCGCCCGGCGGGCGGGCCTGACCCGCGCGATCGAGCGCCTGCGCTACGAGTGGACCCCGGCCGCCGGCACCGCCGAGCCCACCGGCCGGCTGGTCTTCCGGGACGGCACGGACGAGGAGTACCTGCACGCCTTCGCCCGCTTGGCCGAGGGCAGCCTGGACCTGCACACGCAGAGCGAACTGCGCTCCATGGACGCCGAGCAGCTGGCCCGCGAGGACATGGAGTTCTACCTCGACTGCCCCGGCGAGCGCTCCTGGTGGCGCCTCGCGGAGCTGCCGGACGGCACCCTCGCGGGCCTGGCCGTCCCGTCGGCGACGCCGTACCACCGCAACGTCGGTTACCTGGGCGTCGTCCCGGAGCAGCGCGGCCGCGGCCTGATCGACGAGATCCTGGCCGAGATCACCCGCTTCCACGCCGCCGAGGGCGCCGACCGCATCACCGCCACCACCGACACCGTCAACACCCCGATGGCCGCCGCCTTCGCCCGTGCGGGCTACGAGGTCACGGAGATCCGGCTGATCATGGAGGCCGCCGCGTAGGGGCGGCGCGGGAGGCCCTGCGGCTGCCGGGCCGGGCCGGGCCGGGCCGCGCCGCCGTCAGCCCGGGTTCTCCTCCAGTACCGAGAGGATGTTGCCCGCCGGGTCCTTGAACCAGGCGATGGCGCCGCGGGACGGGTCGCGGGCGATGCCGCGGTCGTCCTGGTCGAAGCCCTCGTAGCGCTCGAAGGAGACACCGCGGGCGGACAGGTCGTCGACGGCCCGTTCGATGTCGTCCACGGGGAAGTTCAGCACGGTGAACGTCGCGGGCTCGTGGTTGTCCTTCGGATAGATCAGGACGCGGTGGCCGCCGCCGAGTTCGAGGACGAGCAGTTCGGCGTCCTCGGACACCCGCAGGCCCAGGGTGTCCTTGTAGAAGTCCTTCACGCTCTCGGTGCTGCCGACCGAGAAGCCGCTGAATGCCCTGCTGTCTCCCAGCATGGCCGTCTTCCTCTCCCGTCTCGCAGCCCCCACCTGATCCATCGTCCCGCCACGCTGCCCGGGCCGCATGCCGACGCGGTAGCCTCCCCGGCGGGGAAGGGGGGCCGGGGTGTCCATCGCCGCGCTGCAGGTGTATTCCGTCGAGGAGACCGGTGCCGAGGGCGGTGTGTGCCTCGTGCGGTGCATAGGCGGGGTCGCCCGGACCGGGCAGGTGTACGCCGCCGGGGACGCGCGGCTCGGGCTGCGGCGGATCGAGCGGTACGGGCGCCAGGTGGCCCTCTGCGGCGCCGGACACACGGCCCGGGTGCACCTGGCGGGGATCGCGGCCGGGCTGCTCGGGCGGGGGCAGGTGCTGAACGCCGTGCCGCCCGGCGGGCATGCGCTGGACGGGCTGGAGGCCTGGCTGGCCACCGATCCGCCGCTCGGCGACGAACCGCACCCGCTGACGCTCCAGGCCCTGGCCGCGGGCGGGATGCAGGACGCGGGGCTGCCCGAGGAGGTGCGGCTGCGCTGGGGCCGGGTGGCGCTGGCGGCCGCCGACCGCAAGGCCGCCTGGGCGGGCTCGGACCCGCTGGACCGCGCGGTCGAGCTGGCCGGCGTACGGGGCTACCTGATCCGGGAGTTCGGCGCGGGCCGGGGCGGCGACCCGGTGGCGCTCTGCCGGGAGCTGCTCGGCCTGATCCACCTGACCCCGGCGGAGGCGGCCCTGCAGGCGGGGGCCTGGCGGGAGCTGCCGCGGGCCCGGATCCGCCATCTGCGGCGCATCAAGCTGCTGTTGGACCGGATGGCCGCCGTGGCGCCGCGGCTGCCGGAGGGCGACCCGGTGGTGGAGGCCGTCCGGGCCTGGGCGGGTGTGCGGTCCCGTCTGCCCTGACCGTCCGTTCCCGTCCCGGGTGGTCCTCCCGCTGCGCGGAGCCGGTTCCCCACCCCGCCCCTTCCCGCTGTGTCCGATAGCGGCTTCGCCGCGGGCGGGTCCTGCGGCCCCGGGCCCCGCTCGCCTCAATCGCCGGCGCGGCTCAAAGATCGGGGCTCCGCCCCGGACCCCGCGCCTCAAACGCCGGCGGGGCTGAATTAGGCCCGCGCGGCGTTTGAGCGCACCGGGCGCGGAGCGGCCGGGTTTTTCAGCCTCGCCGGCGTTTGAGGCGAGCGGGGTCCGGGGCGGAGCCCGGTTTCGGGAAGGGGCGGGGCGGGGACGGGCTCCGCGCAGCGGCAAGGGGCACCCCGGCCCGTGCGGTGGACTTGGGCCGCATCTCCCGTGTGCCGCCCGGGCGGTTGCGGCATCATGGCCGTGGTCGGTGAACGGGGGGAACGGGTGTCGCTCCAGGGCGGGTTGCAGGGAGACGGCAATGGCGCCGCCGGCGGCGGGGCGGTGATCGGCGGGCGCTACCGCCTGGGCGAGCGCCTCGGCCGCGGCGGCATGGGCGTGGTCTGGCGGGCCACCGACGAGCTCCTCGGGCGGCCGGTCGCGGTCAAGGCCCTGTCCCTGGAGACCGGGGTCGATCCGGAGGGCGCCCTGCGCGAGGCGCGGGCCGTCGCCAAGATCAGGCACCCCCACGTGATCGTGGTCCACGACGTGGTGGAGCACGAGGGGCAGCTCGTCATCGTCATGGAGCTGGTCGACGGCGGCTCCCTCGCCGACCGGCTGGCCGGGCCCGGCGGCCCGATGGCCCCCGAGGAGGCGGCCGGGGTGGGCGTCGCCCTGATCGACGCACTGTCCGCGGCCCACGCCCGCAGGGTGCTGCACCGGGACGTGAAGCCGGCGAACGTGCTGCTGGACGCGGGCACGGGCCGGGTGGTGCTGACCGACTTCGGCATCGCGAGCCTGCCCGGGGCGCCGACCATCAGCGAGACCGGGGTCTTCGCGGGCACGCCCGAGTACTCCGCGCCCGAGCGGATCCAGGGCGGCGCCGGAGGCCCGGAGTCCGACCTGTGGTCGCTCGGGGCGCTGCTGTGCGCGGCGGTGACGGGCGAGTCGCCGTTCCGCCGGGATTCGATCGGGGCTGTCGCACACGCCGTCGTCTACGAGGAGATCCGGCCGTCGGCCCGGCTGGGGCCGCTGCTGCCGGTGGTGTCCGGGCTGCTGGAGCGGGACCCGCAGCGGCGGCTGGGGGCCGTGGAGGCACGCCGGATGCTGGCCGCGTGCGCGGCGGGTGGCGGCGTGGCGGACCAGGAGACGAGGGCCGCGGCCCCGGCGCCGCCGCCGCCCGGGTACACGCCGACCGCGCACGCAGCCCACCGGCCGACTGCCGGCGGCGGTGATGCCGGTGATGCCGGTGTCGTGGTTTCCGGCGGGCAGCCCCGGCCGCCTCGGCCCCGGCTGCGGGGTGCCCGGGTGGCGCTGGTGGTGGCGGGGGCCGTGGCCGCCTGCGCCGGTGCGGTGACGGCGGGGGTGCTGCTCGACGGGCGCTCCGCGGGCGGCCAGTCCGGCGCGGTCGGCTCCGCACCGGCCGTCCCCGGCCAGCCGGCCCCGACGACGCCCACGCCCACGCCGACGCCCAGCACCCCTCCCCCGTCGACGCCGCCGCCGTCCGCGCCGACGTCCCCCTCGGTGCCGCCGTCCTCGCCCGCCCCCGTACAGCCCGGGGGCGTACCGGCCGGCTTCGTGAAGGTCGACGACGAGCGCGGGTTCACGCTGAACGTCCCGGCGGGCTCCCAGCGTTCGACGGACGGCGAGCGGGTCTTCTACATCACCCCGGACGGCGCCGTCCGCGTCGGCATCCGGTTCGGCACGATCCCGCCCGGCGGGGCGCTGGGCTCGATGCGGGACTCCGATGCCCGCGGTCCGGCGAACAACCCCGGGTACCGCGACAACAAGGTCCGGGCGACGACCCGCAAGGGACTGCCCGCAGCCTTCTGGGAGTTCACCTGGAACGGCTTCGACCCGGCCGGCGAGGGCCCCCGGCACACGTACGACATCGCCTGGGAGCAGAACGGCCGGCTCTGGGACGTGTGGGTCTCGGCCCCGACGGGCCGGATGAAGGAGGCCCGCGGCATCCACGACACCGCGGTGGACTCCTTCTTCGCCTTCGACCACTGACCCAGGGTGCCGCCGGGGCCGGCTACCCGGCCAGGAACCCCACCAGCTGCTGCGCCGCATCGGGCGACTTGAGCACCTCGTGGATCCGGGCGGAGAAGCGTGCGGCCTCCTCGGCGCGCGGGAACATGGCGGTCTCGTAGCGCCGTACGGCGGCGTCGAGGTCGCCCGGGCCGGCGGCGATCGCGAGCCCGAGCTCGGCCCCGTCGAGCAGGGCCTCGTTGGCGCCGTTGCCGGCGGGCGGCATCAGGTGGGCGGCGTCGCCGAGCAGGGTGACGCCGGGTACGGGCGCCCAGGTCAGGCCGACCGGCAGGGCGCTGAGGGAGCGGGGCCAGACGGTGTCGTCGCAGGCGTCGATCAGCTCGGTGAGCTGCGGGGCCCAGCCGGCCCCGGCGTACAGCTCCCGCAGCCGGGCGCGGGCGCGGGCCGGGTCCCCGAAGGGGATGCCGAGGGAGGCGAGCCACTCCTCGTCCCGGCCGTGGAAGCTGAGGTAGATGCGCAGCCGGCCGTCGCCGTTCAGCTGGGCGGACAGGGAGCGGTCGGGGCCGTAGGCCCAGTAGTTGCCGCGGCCGACGCGGGCGGCGAGGTCGGGCCGGGTGCGGGCGAGGTCGGGGATGCCGAGCTCGATCACGACGGTGCCGAGGGGCACGGGCCGGGCGTCGGTGACGAGGGGGCGGACGCGGGAGTTGGCGCCGTCCGCGCCGACGAGGAGCTCGCAGGTGTCGGTGCCGCCGTCGGCGAGGTACAGGCGGTGCTCGCCCCCGCCGAGCGGCTCGGCGCGTACGAGGCCGCGGCCCCAGGCGACGGCCCCCGCGGGCAGGGAGTCCAGCAGCACGGCGCGCAGGTCGGCGCGGTCGACCTCGGGGCGCTCCAGCGGGGCGTCGTCGGCGGTGTCCTGCCGGAGCAGCACCGCCCCGGTGTGGTCGAGCAGGCGGAGGTCCTGGCCCTCGCGCCGGGCTATGCGCAGGAACTCCGCCTCCAGCCCGGCCTCGCGCAGGGCGCGCTGGCCGCCGCCCGGGGTGAGGTCGAGCATGCCGCCTTGGGTGCGGACGGTAGGGGAGGCCTCACGCTCGTACACGACGGCTTCGATGCCGTGCAGGTGCAGGACGCGTGCGAGGACCAGGCCGGCGGGGCCGGCTCCGACGATGGCGATAGGTGGCATGGGTGTGCCCTTCAGCCGGGATCGATACGCTGTATCGCGACGATACACTGTATCGATCTTGTGCAACGCCTGTAGGAGGACGACACCGTGACGCCGCTTGTCTGGGAACGGCCCGAGCCGTCGACGCGGTCGGCGCTGAGCCCGCTCAACCGGGACCGGATCGTGCGGGCGGCGATCGCCCTGGCCGACGCCGACGGGCTCCGGGCGGTGTCGCTGCGCAAGGTGGCGGCCGCCCTGGACGCGGGCCCGATGCGGCTCTACCGGTACGTGGACACCAAGGAGGAGCTGCTCGACCTGATGGTCGACGCGGTGTACGGGGAGGTCGACCTGCCGGCGGCCGGTGGCGACTGGCGGGCGGGCGTACGGTCTCTTGCGCATGGCATCAGGGAGGCGGCCCTGCGGCACGAGTGGTTCGCCGACCTGCTCGGCGGGCGCCCGCAGGTGGGGCCCGCGGCGCTGGCCCACCTGGAGGCGACGCTCGCCGCCCTGCGGTGCGCGCCCGGCATCGGCGAGGACCCCGCCGCCCTGATGCGGGCCCTGCAGGCGGTGAACGGCTACGTGCTCGGCGCGGTGCGGCACGAGGTGGTCGAGCTCCGCACGGAGCGGGAGAGCGGCCTCACGGACCGCCAGTGGCAGGAGACGGCCGGCCCGTACCTGATGCGCCTGTTCGAGGCGGGCCGTTACCCGACCCTGGCCCGCGTCGTCGCCGACGGTCCGCACGACGACCCCGCCGGGATGTTCGACGCAGGCCTGACCGTCCTCCTCGCGGGCCTGGCGGCCTGACCGGCCGCCTCGCCGGTTTCCTACGGTCGGAGCACGGACGACATCGGCATCGGCGACTGTGGTGGGGCCAGGCCCGGGAGCAGCCAGGGTTGGAAGGGGGCCAGTACCGCAAGCACGAAGAAGGCGATGCCGATGGCTGCCGAGAAGACGGGGCCCAGTCGCCACAGCTTTTCCACGAAGATCACCACGGCCACCGCGGCCATGGCCAGGACGTTCATGACGCCGAGCGGGATGAGGACGACCATCAGTCCCCAGCAGCAGCCGACGCAGTACGCCCCGTGGTGGGCCCCGACCCTCAGGTCCCGGACCACGGGCCGGAACCCGGCGTAGCGCACGAGCTGGCCCATGGGACTGCGGCAGTGCCGCAGGCAGAGGTTCTTCAGCGGGCTGAACTGGTACAGCCCGGCGATCAGGAAGGCGCCGGCACCGATCCAGCGCCCGGCGCCCGGGTGGTCGTCGACCACGGCCCCGGTCGCGGCGAGGAGCCCGTAGGCGATCAGGCCGAAGACCGTCCAGGCCAGGAGGTACCCGGCCACGAACTGGGTGGTACGGGCCGCGCGGACGGCTCCGGCCGACTGGCGGCCGATGGCCCGGGCCCAGGTGATGGCCACCGGGGCTACGGACGGGAACATCATGGCGATCATCATGATCAGCCACAGCAGCAGGAACAGCGGGATGCCCATGCCCATGGTTCCCGGTTCCACCCCCATGGCGCGGGCCTGGTCGGCGACCAGCACCCAGGCAATCAGCGCGATCAGCCCCATCAGGGACCAGGCGAACGCCAGCTGCCGGGCCGACAGCAGGTTTGCCGGACGCAAGGGTGGTGACAGGGCCTTCCGGTCGAGGCGCACGCTTCCAGCACACCACGGCGGGCGTGCGCGTGCGCGCGCGTGCGGAATTGCGGGGGTCGCCGACGACCTCTCGAGCTGGCGGGCCGTGGTTCCCGGCCGGGTCGAGGCGGGCGCGCAGGCCGGGCGGCGCCCCAGGATCCCGGCTCCGCCGGGTACCGGGCTCTGCCCGGAGCCGCGCCTCAAACGCCGGCGAGGCTGGTTTTGCCGGACCCCCTTGCAGGCGTCGGGGAGGCTGTGATGGCCCGGCCCACGTCACAGGCGTTGGCGGAGCCCAGTGGTTCAGCCGGTCTTGGTGGCGTTGCCGAGGATCTTGGTCGGGGTGATGCGGACGACGACGCGGACGTCCTCCGCCGGGGCGTCCCGGTACTCCTTGCCGCCGCCCGGCCCGAGATACTCCTCCGCGATCCGGACGGCAACGGCCCGGCCGGTGTCCTCGGTGACGGTGGCGGTGCCGCGGATCTCCGCGTAGAGGTACGGGTTCGCCAGGTCGAAGACGGTGACGCCGACGCGCGGGTCGGCCAGGATGTTCCGCGCCTTGCGCCGTCCCTCCTCCGTGGAGATGAGCAGCTCCCCGCCGTCCCGGGACACCCACACCACCGAACTCTGCGGGCTGCCGTCCGGGTTGAGCGTGGACAGCACCGCCGGGTGCGGGGCGTCGAGGAGCTTGCGTACGGCGTCGTTCAGCTCAACAGTCATGCGGCCGAGGCTAGTTGGCCGTGGTGCGGCCGGTACAGGAATTCGGCCCTACTCACCGAGGTCCGCCCGGACGCGCCGGAACGCGGCCGCCGGGTCCGCGGCGCGCGTGACGCCCCGGCCGACCACGACGTGGGAGGCCCCGGCGGCGACGGCGGCGCCCGGCGTCCCGGCACGGGCGTGCTCACCCGCAGACGTCCCGGCCAGCGCGACCCCCGGAGTGACGATCAGGGCCTCGGCGCCCAACACCTCCCGCAGCGCCGACGCCTCCTGCGGCGAGCCGACGACCCCGTGGCAGCCGGCCTCGCCGGCCAGCCGGGCCAGCCGGAGCACCTGCTCCTGCGTCGCGCCGCCGACGCCGATGGCGGCAAGGTCCGCGTCGGTCATGCTGGTGACCACGGTCAACGCCAGTACCCGCAGGCCCGGGAACTCCCGGGCGGCCTCGACCGCGGCGGACATGATGCCGACGCCGCCCATGGCGTGCACGGTCACCATCGAGACGCCAAGTGCCCCCGCGGCCCGCACCGCACCGGCGACCGAGTGGGGGATCTCGAAGAGCTTGAGGTCGAGGAAGACCTCCTTGCCCTGCGCTACGAGGTCCTCGACGACACCCGGCCCGGCCGCGGTCAGCAGCTCCAAGCCGACTTTGTAGAAACGGCAATCACCGCCCAGCCGCCCGACGATGTCGTCAGCGGCCGCACGGTTGTCGCAGTCCAGCGCGACGATGATCCGGCTGTTCGGCTTCGGCTCCACGCCGGCATTGTGCCGTCCGGTTAGGAGATGGGTTCGTCGTCGTACGAGCCGCCGCGGCTACAGGTCCGGTTGCTGAGTCGTGGTCGAAGCTTCCGCGACCGCGTCGTATGTCTGCACGGCCCCCTTATGCGCGGCCACTTGTACCGCGGCAGGTCACATGACGCCAAGGGCGGCCAAAAGCAGCGCCTCCATGAACCCTCCTGTGATGGTCTCGAAGCTACGTCGATCGGAGGCGGGGCGCTCCGGGAGCGCTCGGCGGCCTGCGGCAGCAGACTAGTGCTATGGCGAACACACCCGTGGTTGCCGTAAGTCGGCCAGATCTTCTCGGCTGGCGGCGTGTCACTATCGAAGATCGTGCCGCAGGCAAGGCCCGCTCCTACGAGGAGCTGAGGAAAATACTGCGCGGCGCCGGTCTGGCATCTGATCACAAGGTTGAGTGGGTCGGTGGAGGCAAGGAAGCCTGGCCGGATCGCACGTATATATGCCAAATCCTGGGCATTTTTATGGCGGTCTATTTCCTGGCGACGGCGTGTCTACTCATCAAGATCGGCGTAAAGGACGCCTTCGGTGCTCCCACGCTCCTCGATCGCGCGACAGGAGCCATCCTTATCCTCGCGGCCCTCCTGGAAATCGTTGCCGCAGGGGCCGCCGTCTACTACTGGAAGACGCGCAAAAGGGACTACTCGGGGGCGATCGTTCTGATCGGTAATTTGATCTCCCTCGCTGTCAGCTTGGTAGTGGTGCTCGCACAGTTCTGGCTCTGGGCGTACATGGACTATTTGCCACTGTGGATTGTCTTCATGTTGTGGTCGATTGTGGCTTTGGTGATCCTCGTCTACGAGGGGGTGTGGAGGGCGATCAAATATCCCAGGCGGATCGCGGTAGGGGCTGTGGCCTCCGCTCTCTTCGCCGTCGTTAATGCGGCATATTCGCAGATGTATCTCCCGTATACGGCGTCTCCTTTGGTGCAGAGTTCTGCAGCATTTGGAAAGCCGGTCCTGGGTGGGGGGGAGATGTATCTGCCCGTTCATCTGCGCGTGAAGAACGCGAGTCGGGTACCGGTGTACATAATCGGTAGCATCTACTGGATCCATGGCGGACTCGTAGGCGCTGGCCCACGGTGGCAATTGATCCACGACGGCGAGTTTGTGCAACCGCGGTCCCTGCAGCCCGGAGAAGAGCTATCGAATGACGAGCTCATCGAGCTCAAGAGGCCCGACTGGGGTAGGTATGAGGTGGTTCAGGTCAATGCCGAACTATGGATGCTCAGAATGGACAGGATGACGGTGTCCGGCGAATATTCATCTTCTGGGAGGAGTCTGACAAGTCTCAAAGCAGAGGGGAGGGACAGAGGCCCGAGGGGGCCGAATGAAGATTACTTTCGGTATCAAGCAGATATTTCAAGCAGTAATGAGATCCTAAACTTCGCTCGACGTCGAGAACGGCTGACCCTGTGGTATGCGCACCGCAAGGACTGGCCCTTCCTCTATATTGATGTGGGCCTACCAGGCGAGCGGATCGCCTTTGACCCCTTTAGGCCCAATGAGAACATGGAGGCGATAAAGAGGTACGGCTTGAAACGGGTGCGCAGCTCCATCGTGCTGAAGCCGTTCGCGGAGCTATTGGAGGGGGCCAAGGTCGAACCGTCGAAGGAACCACCGAAAGAAACCTCCACCCAAGCCCGCTAGCTCCAAGAAATGTTGAGCCAGGGACTCCCCGGGTCGGAGGCCAGGGCCTGGTGGGTGGCGACCATGTCGGTGTACCAGTGGCCGTACTCCTCCTCGTCGAACTGCAGGCACCGGCCCAGGATGAAGCCGGCCGAGAGGTCCTCCCACGAGCGGTACGCCAGCCGGCACATCCGTCCGGCCCGGACGACGGCGTCTTCGGTCTCCTCGATGGTGCCGAAGCGGGCGCCGAGGCCCCAGCGGGCCATCTGGGAGGCCCGCCCGTAGTCCCAGGCCTCCACCGAGCGCACGTACTTGCCCTCGCCGAGGATCCCGTCGGCCCGGAAGCGCTGCTCGTAGCGGGCGATCCGGCCGATGACCCGCTGCACGCCCGCTATCTCCCCCTCGATCTCCGCGGTCGAGCGCGGCCGGGCGACCGTCACCCCGTCCGGCGTGATGCGCGGTTCGGCGGCGCGCTCGGCGTTGGCCCGCAGGGTGGCCTCGGTGGCGTGCCGCCAGTGCTCGATGTCCACCGGCCCCGCGAACTCCTTGGCCAGCGCCACGCGGACCCGCAGCGTGAACTCCCATACGGAGCTCACCATGTCCGCCGCCAGCAGCCGCTCGGTCGACTCCAGCCACTGCTCGCGCGTGGTCACCCCCCACCACTCCCGGAGCTTTTCGCGCTCCTTGAGGTAGCCCTCCCCGTGGTAGCCGAGGGCGTTCCAGAACAGCCCGTTGCGTACGGACAGGTGCGCGCCGCAGGCCAGCCCGAAGGCGACCGGCCCGTGCAGGGGCCCGCCGACGTGCAGGGCGTGCACCGTGTCCTGCGGCAGGCCGTACTCGGTGGCCCGGTTCCAGTGGAACTTCCACACCTCCCGGTCCGCGGGCGTGGTGGGCAGGAACGCCTCGCAGGGCGTACCGGGATTGATCGCCAGGTACGGGGGGTCGCTCGGGTCGATGCGGTGGGCGAACCAGTTGAGGCTGTGCTTCGAGAACACCTGGTCCGCGGTGGGGACCGGGAGCACGCCTTCGGTGTAGGCCACGTAGGCGTGGGCGCGGGCTTGCGGGAACCAGACGGGCTGGAGGAACACGGACGTCGGGTTCGCGTCCTGGTACGCGCGGCCCTGCGGGACGAAGAGCCAGGCGCGGGCGAGGGCGTCGAAGTAGGCGGGCCAGTCGTTGCCCTGCTTGGCCTCGTACAGCTCGCGTTCTATCGCACTCGGCGCGATCCAGTTGCCCATGTGGCGAAAGACTAACGGGGGGCTCCGACGGTCAGCTCGGCCCATACGGTCTTGCCGACGATGCGGTCGGTGGCGCCCCAGCTCTGCGCGATCGCGCTCACGATCTGCAGGCCGCGGCCGTACCGCTCCTCGGGGGAGGGGTTGCGGGGTACGGGCCAGCGCTCGCCCTTCGGATCGGTGACCTCTACGCGGAGCACTGATCCGGTGAGGCGGACCTCGACCCGCAGGTACCGCTCGCGCAGCGCGCCGTGCAGGAGGGCGTTGGTGGTGAGCTCGCTGGTCAGCAGCGCGAGGTCCGCCGCCGCCTCGGGCTGCCCCCACGCCACCGCGAGCCAGGCCGATCGCCTCCGGGCCGCCGGCACCGAATCCTGCCGGGGTGGGTAGTTCTGTACGTCCCGCCGCATCGGCTCGTCCACCTGTACGCACCTCCGGTCGGGCGGTGGCTCTACCGCGCAGGGCAGCACGGTGCACTTCCGCCAACTGGTCGTTATCAGTGAGCAGTTCGTCACCGACCGTAGGGGTCCGCCTTGTGGCACGCAAGCTCTCTCGGAGATATCTATCCCCAGGGAGTAGTTGTGCCGAAGGAGTGGCGGCGGCAAGACTGCTTCCGGTACATGGAGGTGGTGCAAGTGGCGGCAGTCCAAACGTCGTTGGGGAACCGGGTATCCACGGTGCTGGCACGCCGGCTGGGTGGCGAACTGCTTCGCCTCCGCGATGCGGCGGGCCTGACGCAGCCGCAGGCGGCGCAGGTGCTCAGCGCCACGGCGGCGAAAATCGCCAAGATGGAGCGCGGCTGGGTCCCGTTCCGCGACCCGGACATCGTGGCCCTGTGCAAGCTTTACGGCCAGACCGACGAAGCCGCGGTCAACAGGTTGCTCGCGCTCGCCAAGCTGGACCGCGAGCGCCGCAAGGCCAAGGGTTGGTGGCAGCACTCACCCGACGCCGGTTTGATGGCGGAGTACATCGCGATGGAGGACGTTGCGACCAGAGTGCGAACCTGGCAGTTGTCGTTGATTCCCGGCCTGCTCCAGACGTCCGACTACACGCGTTCCCTGGCCGTGAGCGACGAGTACTGGCAGGATCCCGACGACATCGAGCGCCTCGTGGCGGTCCGGGGGAAGCGGCAGCACCGGCTGCGGAGCGAGGTCCCGCTGCAAGTTCACGCCGTGATCTGGGAGGCGGCATTGCGGCAGGAGGTCGGCGGCGCGAAGGTGATGGGAGCTCAGCTTGCCCACCTCCTGGAGCTGGCCGCGATGCCGAATGTGCACGTGCAGGTGCTGCCGTTCCGTGCGGGTGGACATCCGTGCATCGTCGGGCCGTTCAACGTTGTCTCGTTCGCCGAGGCGGAGGCGATCGACGTGGTTCACGTAGACGTCATTGGTTCTACCGTCTGGGTCGAGAGCGGTGAGGAGAGCGTTCAGTACCGCCGGTATTTCGACCGCACCGCCAGGATGAGCCTGGCCCCGCGCGACTCCATCGATCTGATCGACAGCATTCGCAAAGGCTTCCAGAGATGACCCGGTTCGAGTTCGTGAAGTCCAGCCGCAGCGCATCCAGCGGGGAATGCGTCGAGGTGGCCACAAACGTGGCGGGTACGGTCGCAGTCCGGGACAGCAAGCGGCCGACCGGGCCCGTCGTGGAGGTGGGGGATGCCGCCTGGGCGGTGTTCCTCCGGGTCGCGCGGAGCCGTACGGCTAGCTGATGATCCGGGCCACGCGCCCGAACGCGACCGTCAGGCCGCTCTCCCGTACGGCGAACCGCTGGCCGCGCTCCAGGGCGATCGGGGACATCAGCTCGATCCGGACGGTGGCGTTGCTGCCCGGCTGGAGCTCCTCGGCCTCGAAGTCCAGGGCGCCGGTCACGTCCGCCGTGTGGAAGAAGAACTGCGGGCGGTAGCCCCTGGAGACGGGGGTGTGCCGGCCGCCCTCCTCCTGCGACAGGAAGTGGACCTGGGCCTCGAACACCTGGTGCGGGGTGACCGAGCCGGGCTCGGCGAGGACCTGGCCGTGGACCACCTCGTCCGGCCCGACCCCGCGCAGCAGCAGCCCGACCTCCTCGCCGGCCCGCCCCTCGCGGGCGGTCTTGCGGAAGATCTCGATGCCGGCCACGGTCGCCGTCCGGGTGGGGCCGAGACCCACCACGGAGACCGTGTCGTCGACCTTCACCATGCCCCGCTCGATCTTGCCGGTGACGACCGTCCCCTCCGCGTCCCGCGCGTGCGCGCTCTCCACCGGCATGGAGAACGGCTGGTCCACGGCGCGCCGGGGGAGCGGGAGGCCGGTCTCCATCTCCTTCAGGAGGTCGGACACGCTCTCGCGCCACCGCTCGTTGCCTTCCAGCGCGCCGAGGGCCGAAACGGGCACCACCGGGATGCCTTCGCCCGGGTAGCCGTTGTCGTTCAGCAGGTCGCGTACGGCGGCTTCGACCCGGGCGAGGGCCTGGTCGTCCTCGACGAGGTCGCACTTGGTGAGCGCCACCACCACGGACGGCACGCCCACCCGGCTCGCCAGCAGCACGTGTTCCCTCGTCTGCTCCTGCACGCCCTCGGGGGCGGAGACCACCAGGATCGCGGCGTCCATCTGGACGGTGCCGATGATCATGTTCCGGATGAAGTCGACGTGCCCCGGGCAGTCCAGGTGGGCGTAGTGGCGCTCCTCGGTCTGGTACTCGACGTGCGCCACGTCGGAGCTGCTGCGGCGGGCCCGTTCGTCCGGGGACTTGTCGATCTCCTCGACCGTGTGGGCGCGGTTCACGGCCGGGTTCCGGTCGTGGAGCAGATGGGTGATCGCCGCCGTCAAGGTGGACTTGCCGTGCTGGTGGTGACCGATGGTGCCGATGTTGATGTGGGGCTTGGTGCGCTGGTAGGCCTCGTCCGGCATAAGGGCTCCCGTCCACTCACCGTCTGTCACTGTTTCGCGTCGTCCTGTTGCACACGGTAAGCGTCGCGGGCGTGTCCTGGTCGGTCTGATGGGCCGTCCGTGGTGGTCGCACCACCATGCGCGGCTTTCACGGCGGTGGTCCCGTCACCATCTCCCCGTCCTCACCGCCCCGCACGGCAGTGGTCCACCGGATCGCCCCCCGAGGCCCGTGAGCATGCGGAAGGCCTCTGACCAGGCCAAGCGCCCTCACCGCAGTTCGTCAAATGATCATTCGGGCCGATTGGTCCGTTCGGGGCTGATGGTCGGCCGCGCATCCGGGCCCGAATGTGTGTGACGGCTCCACCTGGGCTTCGTACTACCCCCGGACGCAGGGTTGATGCGCTGGAGAAGGAAGCCGGGGGAAGGGATGGATCCATCATGAGCGCACCGAGTCTCGAACGACTGGAGACCCTGAGCAGCCGGTTCGTGCCGGACCTGGTCGTGGACGAGCTCTGCGCCGAGTTGTTCACCTCGCTGCCGCGCAGCGACCAGCGGCGCAAGGGGGAGGTGTACCTGCGCGGCCTGCTCAAGGCCGAGGGCCGCAAGTCGATACGGAACATCGCGGCGCACGTCGGCGACCGGGCGGCCGAGCAGAGCCTCCACCACTTCGTGGTGTCGTCCACCTGGGACTGGGGTCCGGTACGGGCCGCCCTCGCCCGGTACCTGGAGCGCGCCCTGCGCCCCCGCGCCTGGGTCGTGCAGCCGGTGGTGATCTCCAAGGCGGGGACCGAGTCGGTCGGGGTGGCGCGGCGGTTCGTGCCGGAGCTCGGACAGATGGTCAACAGCCAGGTGGCGTTCGGGGTGTGGTCCGTCGGCGAGGAGCAGAGCTGCCCGGTCAACTGGCGGCTCGGCCTCACCCAGAAGTGGCGCGACAGCGTCGGCCCGCTGCCGCCGAACGTGCACGAGTCGGAGCTCGCGACGAGCCCGCTGGAGTGCGCGGCCGGAGCCGTCGAGGAGCTGCGGGACTGGGTGGGGCAGCCGCACCGCCCGGTGGTGTTCGACCTGCCGGACGTGGAGCCGGGGGCGGTGGCCCGGCGGTTCGGGCCGGCCGGGATGCACTTCGTGGCCTCGGCCCGGGGCTCTATGCGGGTGCGGTGCGTGGACCCGGTGCTGGCGAGCAGCGGCAACCGGGAACTGGCGGCGCACCAGGTGCTGCTGATGGCCCGTACGCTGCGCCGCCCGGTCAGCTGGCTGGACCCGTACACCCACCAGCCGCGCACCTCGCTCGTGGTCGGCGTCCGGGTGGAACTGCCGCACCTGGCGGCACCGGTGCTGCTGTTCGGGGAGTGGAACGACCCGCGCGGCTGGCCCGAGCGGTGCTGGATCAGCGATATGACCCAGGCGCCGCCGGGGGCGCTGCTGCGGCTGGCGAAGCGGGCGCAGAACGTGGAGCACGACTTCGCCACCGTCTCGCAGCAGGTGGGCATGACGGACTTCGGCGGCCGGTCCTTCGGCGGCTGGCACCGGCACACCACCCTGGCCTCGGCCGCGCACGCGGTCCGGATGCTCACGCAGCGGGCCGTCGAGCGGTAGCCGGGAACCGGCTCCCCCGCTCAGCCGATGGTGTGCCGGGGCGTCGTGCGGCGGCTCTGGTTGAGGGCCTGGCGGGTGCGCTGGAGCTGGAGTGCGAGCTGCACCTGCAGGGCCTGGGTGGGCTTCTGCCAGTCCTCGCCGAGTATCTCGGTGATGCGCTCAAGGCGGCGGGAGACCGTGTTGGGGTGCACGTGCAGGGACTCGGCGGCGCGCGAGGGGCTGTTGGCGGAGGCGAAATAGGCCTCCATGGTGCGGATCAGCTCCGTGTACTGCTGGTCGTCGTAGTCGAGCACCGGGCCGATGGTGTCGTTGATGAAGCGGTCGATGTTCGGCTTCTCGGAGAGCAGGACGCCGAGGAAGCCCAGCTCGTCCGGGGAGGCGGTGCTGCCGGCACCGGTGAGGGCCGCGACCGCGTCCAGGCAGCGGCGGGCCTCCTGGTACATGTGGACGATGCCCGCCGGGTTGTCGACGGGCCCGGCCGAGCCGGCGGTGACGGGCTTGCCGAGGACCTCGGAGAGCTCGCGGGACGCCGTGCGGGCGACGGCTCCGGCGGCGGTGCCGGGCAGCAGCAGCACCACGTCGTCGCCGTCGACGCTCTTGAGGCCCTGCTGCCGGTTGGCGTACGAGGCGGCCCAGGCGGCGACGCGCCCCTGGACCCCGCCCTCGGGCCGGGCGATGACGATGACGTGGGGCTCGTCGAGGTTGAGGGCGAGCCGGCGGCTCTGCTCGGCGATCTGGGCGGGGGACAGCTTGGTGCCGCGCAGCAGGTCCTGGAAGAACTCGTCCCGCATGTGGCCCTCGGCGGCCGCCATGCCCTGCTCCATCAGCAGGACCACGGCGGTCACCTGGGCTATGAGCGCGAGGAGTTGGACCTGGAGGTACCCGGCGGGCTCCTCGGTGGCCAGGATCAGGGTGCCCAGCATCTCGTCGCCCGCGGCGATCGAGGCCACCCACACCCCGTCGCGGGTGCTGCGGGGCTGGCGGTCGGTGTGCGCGTCGAGCAGGACGGTGTGGACCTCGGCCTCGTCCAGCTCGGGGATCTCGCCGGTCGGGCAGGCGAGGGTGCGGCCGGCGGCGTCGCGCACCACGAGGGTGCCGTCGAGCCCCTTGACGGCCTCGGCGGCCAGGCTGCCGAGGCCGACGCCCTGCAGGACCAGGTCGAGGAGGCGGCCGTGGGTCTCGCGCAGTCGGCGGGCGGTGGTGGAGGAGTCCAGGGCGCGTGAGGTGTCCTGTTCCAGCTCCTCCACCTCGTACCGGGTCTGCTCCAGCAGTCTCGCCTTTTCGATTGCAACGGTTGCAAGGTCGGCGAGGGAGCTCATCAGCGAGACCTCGTCGGGGGTGAAGTGCCGGATGTGGCGGTCGGCGACGTACAGGGCGCCGAGACTGGCGCCGGCGTGCCGCAGCGGGACCGCCATGACGGCGTGCAGGCCCTCCGCCTGGACCACCTCGTCGATGATCGGGCTGTGCGCGAAGCTGGTGTCGTTCATGTAGTCGGCCGACCAGAACGGAGCCGACCCCTCCGAGGCGCGCTTGCCCACTCCGCCGCCCTGGAGCGGGATGGCGAAGCCGATCGTGAGGGCCGAGGCGTGGCCGTCGGCCGAGCGGACGCGGGAGCAGCCCTCCTCGAGGTCGTCGAAGCTGACCCAGGCCATGTCCAGGCCCAGCAGCAGGCGGGCCCGGCGGGTGATGACCTTCAGCAGCTCGTCCAGGTCGTAGGGGAGGGTCAGGTCCCGGGCGGTGTCGACGAGCGCGGCGAGGCCGGCCTCGCGCTGCTGGCGGCGGACGAAGAGCGCGCGGATGCCGAGGCTCTGGTCGCGTGCCCTGGTCAGCCGGTCGAGGGCGTCGCCGGACAGGCCGGACTCACGCGCTTTGCGGACCACGTCATCGAAGGCAGCCGCAGGCGCCTCTCTGTTCAGCAGTTCCAGCATTTCGTACGCGTGGTCCACCACTACTTCTCCCCCGACCCCCGCAATAAGCCGTTCACGTTTGCACCAACCGCTGTGCAATCAATCCCTGGCCCGCCTGAAAGTATCTCTTGGGGCAAGAACCGGTCAAGAAACACTTGAGATGCAGTCCTGGTCAGACTGGCCGAGGGTGATCGGATCACCACACTCCCCGAGTGATGCTGTCATCTGGGCACCTTCTGGTCGAGGACCACTCAAGGGCAGGCTGATCACCGAGCGTTCCGGTGGTGCCATCACACACCACCGGAGACACCCGTCACCTTGGTTCCTTGAGGAGTTCGCATGTCTCCGCTGGCCCAGTTGTCCCAGCTCCAGAGCTACGAGCGGTCGCTGCTGCGCAGCCGGCTGTCCCTGACCAGGGCCGATCGTCCGAGGGTGTTCACCCTCATGGGCCGCGAGTGGGACCTGTTCGACGAGGTCTTCGCGCCCGTCTACTCCCCGTCGACGACCGTCTCGCTGGAGCTCCTCGGCCTCAACGACCTTGACGGGCCGGGCCGTTCGGGTTCGTTCCTGGAGATCGGCTGCGGCACCGGCGTGATCGCCGTCACCGCGGCACTGGCCGGATACGAGCGGGTCGTGGCGGCCGACATCAGCCCCTCGGCCGTCGAGAACGCCGCCGTCAACGCCGACCGCCACGGGGTGACGGACCGCCTGCAGGCCCTGCACAGCGACCTGTTCTCGGGCCTGCGGGAGCAGGAGCGCTTCGACACCGTCTTCTGGAGCTCCAACTACGTGATGGGGCCGGAAAGCTACGAGTACAAGTCGGTGCACGAGCGGGCCTACGTGGACGCCGGATACCAGGCTCACCGCCGCTTCCTGGAGCAGTCCGTCCACTGGACGACCCCCGGCGGCCGGGTGTTGCTGCACTTCAGCGACCGGGGGGACCTGGAGGCGCTGTACCGCATAGCGGACGCCTGCGGGCGGGAGCTGTCGGTGGTGGCCTCCCGGCGGGTCCGCGAGGGGGAGTACGGGGAGGACATGGTCGAGCACATGCTGATCGAAATCAGGCCAGTCTCGGCTTGATTTGAATGGGGGGATATTTCGCCGTGCGTACGCTTCTTGTCGACAATTACGACTCGTTTACGTACAACCTCTTCCACTATCTGGCCGAGGTCAATGGCCGTGAGCCGGAAGTCGTCCGAAATGACGATCCGCACTGGAAGATCGCACAACTCTCGGCCTTCGACAACGTCGTCGTCTCACCCGGTCCGGGAACACCGCGCCGCGCCGCCGACTTCGGGATCTGCACCGAGATCATCGAGCGCGCGCAGCTCCCGCTGCTGGGCATCTGCCTCGGCCACCAGGGGATCGGCCACGGGCACGGCGCCACCGTCGACCGCGCGCCGCAGCCGCGGCACGGCCGGACCTCGCAGGTCCTGCACGACGGGACGGGCCTGTTCGCCGGGCTGCCCTCGCCGATGGAGGTGGTCCGCTACCACTCCCTCGCCGTGACCGACCTGCCCGAGTCGCTCGAGGCCACCGCGTGGACGCCGGACGGCATCCTGATGGGCCTGCGGCACCGTACCCGGCCGCAGTGGGGGGTCCAGTTCCATCCCGAGTCGATTTGCAGTCAGTACGGGATCGAGCTGCTTGCAAACTTCGCCCGGCTGACCGCCGGGCACCAGGCGGCCCGGCAGGCCGCGCGCCCGGCGACCGCCCGCCGGCACACCGCGCCCGCCCCGGCCCTGACCGCGCCGGCCGCAAGCGCCGGAGCCGCCGCGCCCGCTCCGGCCGAGGCTCCCGTGCGCCGGCTGCGCCTCGTCGCGCACCGGCTGCCCACCCGCTGGGACGCCGAGACCGCCTACGACGAGCTCTTCCGCGGCAACGACCACGCCTTCTGGCTCGACAGCAGCCTCCCCGGCGGCGACCGCGGCCGGTTCTCCGTCATGGGCGACGCCACCGGGCCGCTCGCCCGCGTCGCCACCGCCGACGTCTGGAGCAAGGTCGTCACCGTCGCCTCGGCCGACGGCAGCAGCGAACTGGTCGCCGCGCCCTTCCTGGAGTGGATCGACCGCGACCTGCGCGCCCTGACCACCGAGCTCCCCGAGCTGCCCTTCGACTTCACCCTCGGCTGGGTCGGCTACCTCGGCTACGAGCTCAAGGCCGAATGCGGCGGCGACCTGGTCCACCGCTCGCCCGTCGCCGACGCCGCCATGGTCTTCGCCGACCGCGCCCTGGTGTTCGACCACGCCGAGGACGCCACGTACCTGCTGGCCCTGGTGGAGGAGGACGCCGGGACCGAAGCCGCCGCCGCGGCCGACGCCTGGCTGATCGGCACCGCCGAGCGGCTCGCCGGCCTCGCCGGCCTGTGCCTGCCGGCCCCGCGCCCGCACGCACCCGGCGGCGAGATCCGGCTGCGCCACGACCGCGGCGCGTACCTGGACCTCATCGACGACTGCCTGGAGGAGATCGCCGCCGGCGAGACGTACGAGGTCTGCCTCACCAACATGGCCGAGGCAGAGACCGCCTCCCTCGACCCCTGGACCGCGTACCGCACGCTGCGCCGCATCAGCCCGGCGCCGTTCGCCGCGCTGCTGCAGTTCGGGGAGCTGTCGGTGCTCAGCACCTCGCCCGAGCGGTTTCTGCGGGTCTCCCCGGACGGGCGCGTGGAGTCCTCGCCGATCAAGGGCACCCGGCCGCGCGGCGCCACCCCCCAGGAGGAGGCGGCCCTGATCGAGGACCTGCTGAGCGACGAGAAGGACCGCTCCGAGAACCTCATGATCGTCGACCTGGTCCGCAACGACCTCGGCCGCTGCGCGGTTCCGGGCACCGTCGAGGCCGAGGAGCTGTTCCGCGTCGAGAGCTACGCCACCGTCCACCAGCTGGTCAGCACCGTACGGGCGCGGCTGCGCCCGGAGCTCACCGCCGTGGACTGCGTGCGCGCCGCCTTCCCCGGCGGGTCGATGACCGGCGCCCCCAAGATCCGCACCATGCAGATCATCGACCGGCTGGAGGCCGGCCCGCGCGGGGTGTACTCCGGCGCCATCGGCTACTTCTCGCTCTCCGGCGCCGCGGACCTCAGCATCGTGATCCGCACCGCCACCGTCACCGCCGACCGGGTGACGTACGGGGTGGGCGGGGCCGTGGTCGCCCTGTCCGATCCGGACGCCGAGTACGAGGAGACCGCCGTCAAGGCTGCTCCGCTGCTGGCGCTGACGAATACCCGCTTCCCGGAGAGGCGGCCGGCACGGATCCGCTCCTGACCGGCCAGTCCTGCTGGAGGCGCGCGAGCTCCTGCGCCTCCAGCACGGCGGCGAGCTCGGCCGCCCGTACGCCGAGCCGCTCCAGGGCCAGCAGCGCGGACGCCGCCTCGGCGTCCGCGTTCAGCAGGGTGTCCCCGGTGAGCGCCGGCTCCAGGGCGGCGGCCTCCAGGGTCTCCACGGACAGCGCGAGGGCGGTGTTCCAGCCGACGAGGGCGCCCACGCCGCCGTCCGCGCCGGGACCCCACAGCAGCCGCGGCTGCGGCGCCCCGTTGGCCCGCAGCACCCGCCACCAGTCCCCGGACAGCCGCTCCTCGCGGATCCGGTACATCCTGCGGGCCACCGCCAGGCCCGCGGCGCCCCGCAGGCCGTGGTCGACGGCCACGCCCAGCTCGTCCAGCCGGGAGTCGACCTCCCGGTCGAACACGCCCGCCGGGAACGAGGCCACCATCGGGGCGCCGCCCAGCGGCCGGCCCGACGCCAGGGACCGCTCCAGGCCGCGCACGTAGGCGTCGAGCACCTCGGCGTAGCGCTCGTCCGAGAGCACCAGGCACGCGTGCACCCCGACCCCGTCGGCGAGGCAGTCCGCGAGCACCGCGAGCCCCGCCGGGGTCATCGGCATGCGGACGAGCGCATTGGGGCGCCCCACCGCCCGGTGCAGGGCGCGGGCCGCCTCCAGCAGGGCCGGCGCGTCATGCGCCCAGCGCGGCGACACCGGCACGGAGACGTGGCCCACGGTGCCCCGGCTCGACTCGAACAGGGGCAGCAGGAGATCGCAGGCCCGCCGCGCCTGCGCGGGCGTACAGCCCGCCGGGGCCAGGGCGTTGTGGAAGTGGCCTCCCAGCGTCGGATACCGGACCGCGGCGGCGAACTCCTCCGGGTCCCGCGCGCTGAGCCACGGGGAGACCCCCTCGGACACCAGTTGCCTCAGCAGCGCTCCAGCTCCTTGACTAACCACGGTCCGACCTTAGAACGTCACGCCATACGTCGGAAACAACATGGTGATGGTGTGTCAAGTGCCGACCGCCCGAACCGGCACCCTTCACCGCCACGCGAGCGGACCGTAAAGGATTTCCGGCCCCGCGCCATTATCGCCTCCGCTGATGCGTCAGGTTTATTTCACAATCAGCCGCCGAACCTGACCGAACGCACCCCCACCTGACGAAGTGGGGAATCTCTGGTGGTTCACCCGATTCCCTGTTTCACAGACTTCTCGCTGCATCTGATGTCACGGCAGGTACAGCACTGGGAGGTGCCGCATGCACGGTGTTGCACGCTGGAAATCATTGCCCGCGGGCCAGCAGCCCGTTTGGCCGGACGAAGAGGCCCTGGAGAACGCCAGGGCCGAGCTCGCGGACTCGCCCGCCCTGGTGCGCCGTGAGGACGTCGATGACCTGCGCGCCCTGCTCGCGGCGGCCGCGCGCGGCGAGGTGCAGATCGTCCAGGGCGGCGACTGCGCCGAGGACCCGGCCGAGTGCACCCCCGGCTACGTGGCGCGCAAGGCGGCCCTCCTGGACGTACTGGCCGGCGTCATGAAGACGCGCTCGCTCAAGCCCGTCATACGGGTCGGCCGGCTCGCCGGGCAGTTCGGCAAGCCCCGCTCCAGCCCGACCGAGAACGTCGGCGGCATGGAGCTGCCGGTCTACCGCGGCCACATGGTCAACAGCCCGGAGCCCGACCCCGAGCTGCGCCGCCCCGACCCGCGCCGCCTGGTCGCCGGCTACCGGGCCGCCTCCCGCGCCATGGCCGCCCTCGGCTGGCACGGCGAGGGCCGCCGCCCCTCCCCGGCGGAAGCCCCGGTGTGGACCAGCCACGAGGCCCTGCTGCTGGACTACGAGGGCCCCATGCTGCGGACCCAGCCCGACGGCAAGGTGCTGCTGACCTCCACCCACTGGCCCTGGATCGGCGAGCGCACGCGCGAGCTCGACGGCGCCCACGTCGAGCTCTTCGCGAGCATCGCCAACCCGGTCGCCACCAAGGTCGGCCCGACCATGAGCCCGGACGCCCTGGTGGAGCTGTGCGGCAGGCTCGACCCGGAGCGCGAGCCGGGCCGGCTCACGCTGATCTCCCGGATGGGCCAGGGCAAGGCCGCCGAGAAACTGCCCGCGCTGGTGCGCGCCGTACGCGAGGCGGGCCACCCGGTGCTGTGGATGTGCGACCCGATGCACGGAAACACCGTCAGCGCGCCGGGCAACATCAAGACCCGTTATGTCGAGACCGTGGTGCGCGAGGTCGAGGAATTCCAGAAGGCCGTCACCGACAACGGCGGAGTCGCCGCCGGACTGCATCTGGAGACGACCCCCGACCAGGTCCACGAATGTGTCGGCGACGAATTCCACCTCGACGAGCTGGGTGAGAAGTACACCTCGTTCTGCGACCCGCGCCTCAATTCCGACCAGGCAATCGAAGTCGCCTCCGCCTGGCGCGGCTGAGGCTATATACAAGGGGGTTACTCCATCATGGAAGGAAAGATCGCTCTCGTCACCGGGGCGGCCGGCGGCATAGGCGAGGCCATCGTGCGCGCCCTGGCCTCCCGGGGCGTCCGGGTGGCCGCGGTCGACCGGGACGCCGAGCGCCTGCGCGACGTGGCCAAGGCCATCGAGGAGGAAGGCGGCGCCCGCGTCGAGCCGTTCGCGGCGGACGTCACCGCCAGCGCGGACGTCGAGAAGCTCGTCGACGACGTCGAGGCGCTCGTCGGACCGCTCGACTTCCTCGTCAACGCGGCCGGCGTGCTGCGCCTGGCCGAGGCGCGCAAGCTCACCGACCAGGAGTGGAGCACGACGTTCGCGGTCAACACCACCGGGGTCTTCTTCGTCTCCCGGGCCGTCGTCAACCGCATGGTGCCGCGCCGCCGGGGCGCGATCGTCACGATCGCCTCCAACGCCGCGGGCACCGCCCGTACGGAGATGTCCGCGTACGCCGCGTCGAAGGCGGCCGCGACGATGTTCACCAAGTGCCTGGGCCTGGAGGTCGCCAAGTTCGGCATCCGCGCCAACCTCGTCGCGCCGGGCTCCACCGACACCCCGATGCTCAACTCGATGTGGACGGACGACAGCAGCGCCCGGGCCTCCATCGACGGCGTGCCGGACGCCTACCGCGTCGGCATCCCGCTGGGGAAGCTGGCCCGCCCCGAGGACGTCGCCGAGGCGGTCGTCTTCCTGCTGTCCGACAAGGCGTCCCACATCACCATGCACGACCTCACCGTGGACGGCGGTGCGGCGCTCGGTGTCTGAGACCGGTGCAACCAGTCAGCGAACCGTGAACGAGAGGGAGAAAGGCATGGCAGGCATACCTGCGATCACCCCCTACCCGATGCCGTCGGCGGCCGACCTGCCCGCCTCCGCCGTCGACTGGGAGGTCGATCCCGACCGCGCCGTCCTGCTGGTGCACGATCTGCAGAAGTACTTCCTGGCTGCGTTCCCGCAGGGCGAGCAGCCGGTCACGGACCTGTCCCGCAACGCCGGAGAGCTGCGCGTGCGCGCCGCCGAGCTCGGCATCCCGGTGGCCTACACGGCGCAGCCGGGCGGGATGACGCCCGAGGAGCGGGGCCTGCTGAACGACTTCTGGGGCCCGGGCATGAGGCCGAGCGAGGAGCACCGCCAGGTCGTGGACCCGGTGGCGCCCGCCGCGGGCGACTGGATGCTCACCAAGTGGCGCTACAGCGCCTTCTTCAAGACCGACCTGCTGGAGCGGATGCGCGCCGCGGGCCGCGACCAGCTGATCATCTGCGGCGTGTACGCCCACGTGGGCGTGCTGATGACGGCGGTCGACGCCTTCACCAACGACATCCAGCCCTTCCTGGTCGCCGACGCCGTCGCCGACTTCAGCTGGGAGGACCACCGGATGGCCCTGGAGTACGCGGCCGGCCGCTGCGCACGCCTGACCACGACCAAGGAGCTCCTCATGGCCCTCCCGGACCGGGTGGCCGCGTACGCGGGAGGGGAGTCGGCATGAGCGAGGACCTGCTCGGCCGGATCCTCGGCCCCCGGCCGCCGGCCTTCGCGCTGATCCACCGCCCGGAGGCCGTCGTCACTCGCCACCTCGACCTGTTCCTCGGCGAGTTCGCCGAGGCGGCCACGCTGGCCGACATCCCCCTCGGCGACACCGTCGCCGGCGCCGGGACCCGGCAGGACGTGCTCACGCTGGTCCCCTACCGCCAGCTCGCCGAGCGCGGCTTCGAGGCGCCCGACGACGGCGCGCCGCTGCTGGCCATGGCGATCGCCGAGCAGGCGCGGGTGCCGCTCGCGACCGTGCTGGACCGGATCCCCGACGCCCCCGTGCAGCTCGTGCCGGGCGGCGACTTCGACATCGACGACGAGACGTACGCCGAAACGGTCCGCCGCGTCGTCACCGACGAGATCGGCACCGGCGAGGGCGCGAACTTCGTGATGAAGCGCTCCTTCGTCGCCGACATCAGCGACTACTCCGTCGCCGCCGCCCTGCGCTTCTTCCGCCGCCTGCTGGAGCGCGAGACCGGCGCCTACTGGACGTTCATCGTCCACACCGGCGAGCGCACCCTCATCGGCGCCTCCCCCGAGCGGCACATCAGCGTCTCCGGCGGCCGCGCCGTGATGAACCCCATCTCCGGCACCTACCGGTTCCCGGCCTCCGGCCCGGAGCTGCCCGGCGTCATGCAGTTCCTCGCCGACCGCAAGGAGGCCGACGAGCTGTACATGGTCGTCGACGAGGAACTGAAGATGATGGCCCGGATCTGCGAGTCCGGCGGCCGGGTCGTGGGCCCGTACCTCAAGGAGATGGCCCGCCTCGCCCACACCGAGTACTTCATCGAGGGCCGCACCACCCGCGACCCGCGCGAGATCCTCCACGAGACCCTGTTCGCCCCGACCGTCACCGGCTCCCCGCTGGAGAGCGCCGGCAAGGTCGTCAAGAAGTACGAGCCCCAGGGCCGCGGCTACTACAGCGGCGTGCTCGCCCTGATCGGCCAGGACGAGAACAGCGAGCGCACCCTGGACTCGGCCATCCTCATCCGCACCGCCGACATCGACGCCTCCGGCCGGATGAGCATCGGCGTCGGCGCCACCCTCGTGCGCCACTCCGACCCGCTGTCGGAGGTCGCCGAGACCCGCGCCAAGGCCTCGGGCCTGCTCGCCATGTTCGAGCAGCCGGGACCGCGGCGGTTCGGCGACCACCCGGAGGTGCGGGCCGCGCTCGACGCGCGCAACGCGACCATCGCCGGCTTCTGGCTGGACGACGACAGCGCCCGCACCCGGCCCGTCCCGCTGCTCGTGGGCCGCAAGGTGCTCGTCGTCGACGCGGAGGACACCTTCACCGCGATGATCGAGCACCAGCTGCGGGCCATGGAGGCCGACGTCACGGTCCGCCGCTTCGACGAGCCGTACAGCTTCGCCCCGTACGACCTGGTCGTGATGGGGCCGGGGCCGGGCGACCCGCGCGAGACCGGCCACCCGAAGATCGCCCACCTGCGGGACGCGGTCGACACCCTCCTCGCGGAGCGGCGGCCCTTCCTCGCGGTGTGCCTGAGCCACCAGGTGCTCAGCACCAAGCTGGGCTTCTCCCTCAAGCGCCGCGAGCAGCCCAACCAGGGAGTGCAGCGCGAGATCGAGCTGTTCGGGCGGCGCGAGCGCGTCGGCTTCTACAACACCTTCGCCGCGCAGAGCGCCTCGGACACCGTCGAGGTGCCCGGCATCGGCACGGTCGAGGTGTGCCGGGAGGCGGGGACCGGCGAGGTGCACGCGCTGCGCGGGCCCGGCTTCCGCTCGATGCAGTTCCACGCCGAGTCGGTGCTCACCGAGGACGGCATCCGCATCGTCGGGGACGCCCTGTCCGGACTGCTCAGCGAGAGCCTCGTATGAGGGCGACGGTGGCCTGGTGGGACCTGAAGGGGTCGGGGCACAGCATCGACTCGCTGCGGGCCTACCTGCGCGACGAGGCCGTCGACCGGTTCGCGGCGGTCGAGGGGCTGCGGCTGAAGTTCTGGATCGCGGACCCCGCCACCGAGCGCTGGGGTGCGGTGATGCTGTGGGAGAGCGCGGAGGCGGCGGCGCGCCCGCTGGCGCCGCGGGCCGCCGAGCTGATCGGGCGCCGGCCCGTGCAGTACACGGTGTTCGAGGTGGAGGCGACGGTCGAGGGCGTGCACACGCTGCCCGGGCTGCCGGGCCTCGACCTGATCCGGGAGGCCGCGGCGTAGCCCGTACGCGAACGGCCCTTCACGACCCGTTCGGGTCGTGGGGGGCCGTCGTCGCTTCGCGCCGCATCATGACGCGGTGCAGGACCTCCGTCATGGCGTCCAGCGTGCCGTGGAAGTCGCAGTCCAGCTCCCGCAGATAGGTGTTCTGCGCGAGGATCGCGGCCGCCGGGCGGTCGGTCAGGGTGATGCTCAGCGTCAGCGTGAGCCGCCCTTGCTCGTCCTCGCCGATCTCATTGCGTATTTCGGCGATGTCGGTGTCGTCCAGGTGCCGGTACGTAATGCGCCCCGCGCTCTCCTGCGGTGTCACCCGTTGCAGGAAGGTGAGGTCTCCGCGCCTGATTTCGCGCAGAAATCCATCCGGGTAGCGCTCGTTGATCCGGCATTCCGTAATGGCGGGAACATAACCTGTGGGGAACTCCGCCTTGTGGAGCAGAGCCTCCCACAGGCTCTCCCTAGTGGGAGCCGGACACCCGCCCTGACCTGCGCCGACAACCGGACGCGTCCATGAAAGCGTCAGCATTGATCTCCCTTTTCCGCCGGTGGGCCGGCGTGCAGCATCGGTCGGCCGAACGGCTGTGTCAAAGGCGGCCCCATTATTACGTCAGATGGGCCGAGAACCTGACGAAGTGACCCTAACCGACTGCCCGCCGGCACCCTTTTTCTTGCAGGGTGACGGTTGGTCGATGGCGTTCCGAAGAGCGCCTTCCCGATAAATCCGACGCGGAGAATCAGGAGAACGCTGATGTCTGAACGGTTCGACGGCCAGGTCGTCCTCGTCACCGGAGGAGGCGAAGGCATCGGCCGGGCAGCGGCGGTTGCCTTCGCCCGGCTCGGCGCGCTCGTGGTGGTGGCAGGCCGCCACCCGGAGACGCTCGAAGGAACGGTCAAGCTGATCCGCGACGCCGGCGGGCAGGCCGACTGCCTCGTCGCCGACGTGTCGGACACCGCCCCGGACGCCGAGGCCGGCGCCGCGTACGCGGTCGCCGAGACGGTGCGCCGCCACGGAGCCCTGAACGTCGCCTTCAACAACACCACGGAACTCGGCCCGCACCAGCCCGTCGCGGACATCGACGAGACCGTCTGGGCCCGCACCCTGACGGCCAACCTGACGGGCGTGTGGCTGTCCATGAAGCACGAGATCGCCCACATGGAGACCGCCGGCGGCGGCGTCATCGTCAACACGGCCAGCAACATCGGCGCGCAGGGCATGCTCCCGGGCCTCGGCGCCTACGCCGCCTCCACCGCCGCCGTCAGCGCCCTGACCCGGACCGCGGCCCGCGAGTACGTCGCGAAGTCCATCCGCATCAACGCCATCAGCCCCTGCCCGCTCGGCCGGGGCGCCAGCGTCGAGGAGATCGCCGACACCGTGGTGTGGCTGGCCTCCGACGCCGCCTCCTACATCGTCGGCCACGACCTCGTGCTCGACCGCAAGACCAACGAGTGACCACCTCCCACATCCCACCCCGCGTCCATCCCCGCACCCCCCCGGCGGCCGAGCGAAGGAGCCCTGAGCAGAGCGGTGAGCAGTCCCATGCAGACCTTCCCCCGTCCCCAGCGGCTGATGCGGCACGACCCGGGTGACCCGGGCTGGTCGAACCGCGACCGCTTCGCCCTGTGCTGCGTCCCCGCCGGCGTCGCCGAGGACGTGCGCGGCCGGGCCCGCGGCGGCTACGTCCTGGCCGAGGCCGAGGGCGGCGCCCCCGAGGTGGTGCTGATCTGCACCGCCGACGAGGCCGACGTGGCCCTCGACGCCCGCGCGATCCTCCGGCGCGACGGCATCGCCGCCCGGGTGGTGGCCATGCCCAGCCTCGCCCGCTTCCGGGAGCAGACCCCCGAGTACCGCGAGCAGGTCCTGCCCGCCCGGATCCGCGCCCGCGTCTCCGTGGAGGCCGGCTCCGCGCTCGGCTGGTACGAGCTCCTCGGCGAGGCGGGCCTGAAGGTCGGCCTCGACCACTACGGCTCCGGCGCCCCCTGCACCACCCTGCACCGGCAGCACGGCTTCACCGCCGAGCGCGTCGCCGCGACCGCCCGGGCCGGAGTGGCCCGGGCCGGAGTGGCCCGCGCCGGAGTGGCCCGCGCCGGAGTGGCCCGCGCCGGACACCGGGAGCGCGCGTGAGCACCGTACTGACCGCCCGGATCCCGGGCTCCAAGAGCATCACCAACCGGGCGCTGCAGCTGGCCGCCGCGGCCGACGGGGTCTCGCTGCTGCGGGCCCCGCTGGTCAGCGAGGACACCGTCGCCTTCCGCGAGGCCCTGGCCGGGCTCGGCGTGCACGTGGACACCGGGGCCGGGTCCGGTTCCGGGGCCGGGGCCGGGGCCGACGAGGTCTGGAAGGTCACCGGCGCCGGCCGCGCCCCCGTCGGCCCGGGCACCGTCTGGTGCGAGGACGCCGGCACCGCCGCCCGCTTCCTGCCGCCGTTCGCGGCGGCCGGCCGCGGCGAGTTCACCTTCGACGGCACCGACCAGCTGCGGGCCCGCCCGCTGCGCCCGCTGGCCGAGGCGCTCGGCCGCCTCGGCGCCCGGGCCCGGGTCACCGAGCCCGTGGGCGGACTGCCGCTGACCGTCGCCGCCGAAGGCCTCGCGGGCGGTGAGCTGACCGTGGACGCCAGCCTGAGCAGCCAGTACCTCACCGGGCTGCTGATGGCCGGGCCGCTCATGCGCCGGCCGCTCACCGTACGCGGGGAGGGCCTGGTCAGCCGGCCGTACATCACCATGACCCAGGAGCTGATGCGGCACTTCGGGGCGTACGTCGACGAGTTCGACGGCGCCGTACAGGTGCTGCCCGGCGGCTACGCGGCCGCCGAGCTCGACATCGAGCCCGACGCCTCCACCGCCTCCTACTTCTTCGCGGCGGCCGCCGTCACCGGCACCACCGTCACGGTGCCGGGCCTCGGCCGCTCCAGCGTGCAGGGCGACCTCGGCTTCGTGGAGGTGCTGCGGCGGGCCGGGGCGCACGTCGAGGTCGGCGACCGGCAGACCACGGTCACCGGCAGGACCACCGCCGACGGTCCGCTGCGCGGCGGCTTCACGGTCGACATGGGCGACATCTCCGACACCTTCATGACCCTGGCGGCGATCGCCCCGCTCGCGGACGCCCCCATCACCGTGCACGGCATCGGACACGCCCGGCTGAAGGAGTCGGACCGGATCGCCGCCGTCGAGGAGAACCTCCGCGCCCTCGGCATCCGTACCGAGTCCGGACCGGACCGGATCACCGTTCACCCGGGCCGCCCCACGGCCGCCCGGATCGCCTGCCGCCGGGACCACCGGATCGCGATGGCGTTCTCGGTGCTGGGCCTGCGCGTGCCCGGCATCACGCTCGACGACCCGTCCTGCGTCGGCAAGACGTTCCCCGGCTTCCACGCCGAACTGGGACGCCTCTTCCCGGCGCACTCGAGCAGCAACAGTCACTGACAACGAAAGGGATGTGAGACACCCATGGCCGACATTCTCATCGCCGGCGGTGGCATCGGTGGACTCGCCGCGGCGCTCGGGCTCGCCAAGCGGGGGCACCAGGTCACCGTCCTGGAGCGCCGGGACGTCTTCACCGAGGTCGGCGCCGGCATCCAGCTCGGCCCGAACGCCTTCCACGCACTGGACCTGCTCGGTGTGGGCCAGGAGGTCCGCGACCGCGCCGTCTTCATCGACGAGCTCACCTTCATGGACGGCACCACCGGCGAGAAGGTCGCCGCGATGCCGGTGAAGGACGACTACCGGGTCCGCTTCGGCAACCCGTACGCCGTCGTCCACCGCGTCGACCTGTACCTGCCGCTGCTGGAGGCCGCCCGCCGGCACCCCGGCATCGAGCTGCGCGGCCGCCACCACGTGGTCGGCTACGAGCAGCAGGCCGGCTCGGTCACGGCCCTGCTCGCCGACGGCCGCCGCCTCACCGGCGACGCGCTGATCGGCGCCGACGGTCTGCACTCGGCGGTACGGGCGCAGCTCGTCGGCGACGGCTCGCCGCGGGTCTCCGGGCACACGATCTACCGGTCGGTGATCCCGATGGAGGCGGTGCCGGAGGAGCTGCGCTGGAACACGGTCACGCTGTGGGCCGGGCCGAAGTGGCACTTCGTGCACTACCCGATCGCCGGTGGCGAGACCTTCAACCTGGCCGCCACCCGTGACAACGGCGCAACGGAGGCGGTGGCCGGGGTGCCGGCCGACCACGACCACGTCCTGAACTCGTTCCCGGAGCTGTCGGGGGCGGCGCGGCGGCTGCTGGAGCTGGGGCAGGACTGGAAGACGTGGGTGCTGTGCGACCGGGATCCGGTCGACCGGTGGACCGAGGGGCGGGTCGCCCTGCTCGGCGACGCCGCGCACCCGATGCTGCAGTACGCCGCGCAGGGGGCCTGCCAGGCCGTGGAGGACGCGGTCCTGCTGGGCGGGCTGCTGGACGGTTGCGCCGCCGACTTCGAGCAGAGGCTGGAGAAGTACAGCGCGGCGCGGCGTGAGCGGACGGCGCAGGTCCAGCTGGTGGCCCGTGAAATGGGCCGGCAGCTCTACCACGCGGCGGGCGATGCGCGGGTCGAGCGCAATGCCATGCTCTCGTCCCTCTCGGCCGACGACATGTACGACAAGGTGGCGTGGCTGCACGGCGCGTACGACTTCGACGCCTGGACGTCCCCCTCCGCCTGACCGCTCCTGCTGCGCGGAGCCATTTCCCCACCCCGCCCCTTCCCGAACTGGGGCTCCGCCCCAGACCCCGCGCCTCAAACGCCGGCGGGGCTGATTTCTCAGCCCCGCCG